>DOYB01000200.1 GCA_003518745.1 Selenomonas sp.
ATCGGAGGCGGAAACGGCTTTATTTTAAAGAACTGGAATGAGAACAGCAGTGTCAATACATTCCAGCTATGGGATGGGTCCAAATGGGGCTTGCATAAAAACAGCAGCGGAAATATTGACGCCTACAGAAAATAAACCTATGCAGGGGTAAACGTGAGACGGCTTTCTGCAAAGACGGATGCCTCATTGTACATGAAAAAAGATGAAGTGAATCTTTTAAATTCGCTTCATCTTTTTTTGCGGGAATTTCCGTAATAGCCAAAGCTTGAAATCAATAATGGAAATCAGGTATCGCTACGGCAGGCATCATAAATCTGAGTCCGTGTCCGTCTCATTGGTGTAGAGCTGCTTTTCATAGACTACGGGTTCTATCAGGTACTCCACATGTATTCCTTCATGGGAATCCGTAGCCTCCCACGCAGCCTTGACCCTTTCCAGTACACTTGGGAAATCCTGCTCGGAAAGCTCAGGCAGCAGCAGGAAGAACTGATTTGTCTTATGCTGCAGTATCATATCACTCTTGCGCAGTGAATCCTGGAGGCACAGGCTGAATTTAGCTGCCGCGTCATTAAGGCTGTACTCCTTTTCTTCGCTGGGATCATCCTCAGACAATATGAACATCAGCTTGATAGCCATTCCGCCGTAGCGCATGTAAAAGCGTCTTATAAAACGGTAAACGAAGGAAAATTGCTCCAGCCCCAGTGATAGCGCGCCGCCCCTGCTGTGACGTTCTTCTAAAATCTGTGTGATGTGCGAGAATTCTCTTTTGATATCTTCTTCATTTGAAAGGTTTATATCTTCCTTTTGATGGTACAGTTCACTGCTGTGCTTTCCACTCTTCTTTACTTTGTAAAGAGCGCTGTCTGCCAGAGAAAACAGGGATTCGTAGTCACGTCCCTGATCCGGCACCAGCACCGCGCCGGTGGATATCCCGAGGGGTATGTCGAAGCCTTCTCCGGCAATATTGGAAACTTCTCTCAGGAGCTGGTTGTTCAGCCTTTGGTTAAGGCCGGCAAGAGCTTTTTCGTCAACCATGTTGCAGAAAAACCCCATGAACTCGTCTCCGCCGATCCTCACCATTACATCCTGAGACCTTATGTTTCGCCGTACAACCTCTGAGAAGGCCTTCAGCACCCTGTCTCCCATGCCATGTCCGTAAAGATCGTTTACCAGCTTGAAATTGTCCAAATCGAAAATCGCCAGCATGCCGGTACGGTCCTCGCAAAGCTTCGTTACCCTGTTCGTACCGGAGGTCTTGTTCAGAAAGCCGGTCAGCTTGTCTATTGTAGCTTCTTCGGTAAGGCTTTCGATAACTTTTGTGTTCTTTACGGCGTTGAGGATACGTCGTATAAGGACAGCCTTGTCGAAGGGTTTGTGGATGAAATCGGAGGCGCCTACCTTTAGTCCTCTGTGCTCTGCCTCGTTATCATCCATTCCGCTTAGGAATATGACGGGGATATGAGCTTGTCCGGCTTCATCCTCCATACTTCGCAGTGCCTGATATGTCTCGAAGCCGTCCATTTCAGGCATTTGAACATCAAGCAAAATCAAATCCGGAGTGTTTTTAGACATGAATTTCAATAGGTCCCGACCGGAACGCAGGCAGCTTACGCGCATATCCTGTTCCTTCAAAATGCTTTTTGCGTGCGTAAGGCTTAGGGACTCATCGTCGACGACGACTATCCAATAATTCATTGCTTTATCAATCCTCTTTCGGTAAAAGCGACAGCAGCT
This sequence comes from Selenomonas sp., assembly GCA_003518745.1. Classification (GTDB taxonomy): domain Bacteria; phylum Bacillota; class Negativicutes; order Selenomonadales; family Selenomonadaceae; genus UBA9786. The sequence goes on from DOYB01000200.1 coordinate 1,735, forward strand.
TATCATAGTCATACTGTCCTAGGGCCTTCTTAAGCTGTTTCCACAGAGACTCGTACTTTGTGGGGATTTTGTACCGTTCAATGTCAGCGAAAATGTCCTCCAAACGATCGCAGTCCATGTCCTCCGCGGCTATACGGATTTGCTCGCAGGCATCCATCAAGAACTGTGAATCAGCCTCCGGCTTGTCATCATGGACCTCCACCGTGCTGAAAACATTGGATAGGGGAGCTTTTATGCTCCTGCATTTCGCGGTAAAGGCATCCAAATGTTCCCTGATATAATCCATATCCCCGCGGGTTCCGGCATTTTCAAGCTGCTGGGCCTTTTCGCCAAGCTCTCTGGCGCCTATGATTCTTGCGGAGCTTTTCAGGGCGTGTACCCTGATAATGTAGTCTCTGATGTTGTGGCTCCTGTAATAATCCTCTATCTCGTCAACCTTTTCTTCAAGGGATTCATAGAAAACCTTTAGCAGTGACACAAGGGCATCGGCTGAGCCGCTGTTTTTGAGTCCAAGGGTAAGGTCAATCCAATCCTCTCCTTCAAGGGGAGCAAGAATACTCGGAATAGCAGTTGTTGTATCCGGTGAATTCGGGTCAGTCTCCTCGGTTACGGGGGCTTCCAGTTTCTCCATTGGCAGGTATGTAATCAGCATGTCCTCCAGCTTGTCGCTGTCGAGGGGTTTTGTTATGTAATCATCGAAGCCCGCGGAAATATATTCTTTGCGTGCGCCGGATATGGCATTAGCGGTAATACATATTGCCGGTGTCTTAATGTTAAGACCTTCCGGCTGATTCCTCAGCTCATGCAGCATTTCTATGCCGTCCTTGTTGGGCATCATGTGGTCTAAGAAGAGCACGTCGTATTTCTTCTGGGCCGCGAGCTGCAGTCCGTCTTCCGCGTTGCTTGCCGTATCTATCTTCATCATGGTGCTTTTCAACAGGCTTCTGAATACCATGAGGTTCATGGGATTGTCATCCACAACCAGAATCTGTGCTTTAGGAGCAGTGAATTTTTCATGATAGGAATGTCGAATCCTCTGACTGTTGTTGTAGGTGGCTTCATAGTCTCCCAACGGCTCCCATTTTATCACCTTTTGCTTCAGGTGGAAATAGAATTTCGAGCCAATACCGTAGCCACTGTCAACGCGCAGTGTTGAGCCCATCATTCCCAGCAGACTCTGGGTTATTGTCATCCCAAGTCCTGTTCCTTCAACCTTGCGGATGCGTTTTTCATCGATTCGCACGAATTCCTTGAACAGCTTGTCCATGTCTTCGGGTTTGATGCCGATACCGGTGTCCTTGATAGCGACGTAAAGTATGACACTGTTGGGGTCGCCATCGACTGTCTCGAAGCTGATGGTGAAGGTTATGCTTCCTTCCATCGTGTATTTCACGGCATTGGTCAGGATATTGGTGATGACCTGCTTTATGCGGAGCTCATCGCCGTAGAGACACTTTGGAGTATCCTTGTCAAAATTCAGGGAGAGAGCAAGTCCTTTGTTTTCCGCCTGTGTATGAACCATATTTACAAGCTCGTTGAGCATGGCGGAAAGATCGTATTCAACGTATATAAGCTCCAGCTTCCCGGCTTCGATCTTCGAGAAATCCAGTATGTTGTTTATAAGTCCCAGAAGCATATCACCGGCAGTTTTGATGTTCTTTGAATATCCGATGACATTTTGATCCACGCACTCCCGCAGAATCATTTCGTTCATGCCTAATACCACACTTATGGGAGTGCGTATGTCGTGGGACATGATTGATAGGAATGAGGATTTTGCTTCATTTGCCGCAATGGCGCGCTCCGACATGTCCAGCAGCTCTTCACGCGCCTTCTTTTCCTTGTCGATATCCTCTCCCATCAGGAGCACGTTGGTGGGAATGCCTTCCCTGTCGCGTTGTGATACGATGAATCTGGCTCTGAGCCATTTGCCCAGATTATTATCCATGAATTCCATGGATAAGGTTTCTGTCTTTCTCAGACGCTCCTTGAGGGTGCTGATATCGACGAAACGGAGCAGATCATTTCGGGAGGCCGCTGACGAAGCATTCTTGGCCAGCTCCTTCATCATAGTCCCAGCGCCATGCTCCGAATTCTTCAGCAGGGTGGATTGGTAGACTTGAGTGGTTTTGATTTCCGTAAAGGTGTCATCATCTATATTCACATCGTACATTGACACGTATATATTTGAAATAGATGACAGCTGCTTATTCAACGTGTCCGCGGCATGGAGGGCGTTTTCAAGGGCATGTGTCCGCTTTGCCAGCATCCGCATCAGGACAAAGCATATCAAGACGGAGACCAGGATAAAGATTTCAATAGAGCGTCTTTGGGCTGATACCTGTTCATCGTACCATTCAGCGCTGAAATCCGCGGCAACTATGCCTGCCACCTGCCCCGAGGAATCAAATACAGGACTGTAGGCGCTGTAAAACCGGCCCCAGCCATCGGTGTAGGGCTCATCGTCCGTTGCTGCTATGCCGCCGCTTGCCGTGTACAGAGCATCCGTATAGGCAACCGGGTCTCCAAATTTCCCGGGGTCCTCGATTGTGGGGTCTACCGTGAAAACAAATCGTTTACCGCCCATATCACGAATGCAGTATACATATTTCAGGTCGGCATTATTTTGGAAGGCAGCCAATGTGTCGTTTATTTTTTTGTAGGCCTCCGTGCCCTCGTCCTCGGCACGCAATTTCATCAAATCGTCACCATTTATGAGCTTGGCCGCGGCATTGGTGATACCAAGCATACGGTCATCAATCAGCTTCTTCAGGGACATCTTGGAATTGTTGGCCAGAACAATGCCTAACAGCACATTTATGCCTATAATGATACCAATTGAAACTATTACAAAGAATGGAGTTTTTCGTTTATTCAATGTAGCACCTCTAAATCATTGATTTTCGAATGAATAGCATGATGGATACACCGTGAGACACGGCGTTTTACCATTTGATAACCCTCTGCCTGAGCCGGAAATAGAATTTGGATCCCAGGCCATAAACGCTTTCAACCTTAAGGGAACTTCCCATCATACAGAGCAGATTCTGAGCGATAGGCAGGCCGAGTCCCGTACCCTCTATATTGCGGTTGCGCTTTTCATCTAAACGCTCAAACTTCTGGAACAGTTTTTCAATATCCTCAGGTTTGATGCCTATACCGCTGTCCTTCACTGCCACGCACAGCATAACATGGTTAGGAGCGTTCTCAATCTCTTGGAACCCGATGGAAAATGTAACGCTTCCTCTTTCGGTATACTTGACCGCGTTTGTAAGCAGGTTTGCAATGACCTGTTTGAGGCGGTTCTCGTCCCCGTAAAGCACCTTTGGCGCGGTTTCGTCAACGCTTGTGGAAAGGGCAAGACCTTTGCTCTTGAGCAGGGGCCCGATCATATTGGACATTTCGTTCACAAGGGCTGAAAGCTCATATTCAACAGGAGTGATTTCTATTTTCCCGGATTCGAGCTTTGAATAGTCGAGAATATTGTTAATCAGTCCCAGAAGCGCGCTTCCGGCAGCCTTGATATTTTCGGAATAGGTAAGAATATAATTATCCTGGCTTTCCCTCAGTATCATTTCATTCATGCCAAGCACAGTGTTGATGGGGGTACGTATCTCATGGGACATATTCGAAAGGAACTGGGATTTTGCCTCATTTGCGGCAATTGCCCGCTCGGATACGTTGAGCAGAGCGTCGCGCTCAGTCTTTTCCCGGGTGATATCTTTGGCAAGCAGCAATAGGCGGGATGGGGTTCCATCCGGCTCTCTATAGGACACGATAAATCTCAATCTAATCCACTTATGGGTAACCGTATAGAACTCAGTGGAGGTGGTATCTGTATTCCGCAGGCGTTCTCCCAGGGTTTTTACTGTTATGAAGCGAATTACATCCGCAAGTGATGATTTGTCTGCCACCTCGCGCACCACTGATTCCATGATGACAGAGGCGCGTTTTTCATTTTGATGCCTGGAGATAAAGGTAGACGAATGCTTTATTGTTTCGAAGCGGTCGTTTATGATATCCACCTCGTACATGCCTACATAGATATTGGATATAGATGCGAGTCGTTTATTGAGCTGGGTGGACATAAGATACTGCTTATAGGCTTTGGTCATGATATATGAAAGGAGCAACACCACTAAAGCCAATACAGCTATCGTCAGCCATAGCAGCAGCTTCAGGGGACTGAATATACTGGTGGCGTTCTTTACGGAAAAGCAGCGCCAGTTTGTTTCTGTCACCGACATGTAAACAATGTAGTGTCCATCTTCATAGTCTATTTCAAAGTAATTACCGCTGGTTTCCTTTGACTTTTTCAGGATGGCCGCCCCTAATGTGCCGGATTCCTCGTTGTAGTTCTTGCCGATTTCACCGGGGTCAGAATGGGCAACCACCATATTTTTGCTGTCCAGTATGATTTCATAATCTGAGTTGCCGTAGGTCACGGCATGCTCGGTTATTTCCTGTATCTGATCCAGCAGTATGTCAATAGATACTACGTTTTGGTTGTCAATCAGGCTCTTTGAGATAGTCATTACAACTTTTCCGGTCCTGACATCGATGTATGGGTCCAATATAGTGATGTTGCCATTGTTTGCTATGGCATTGACGCACCATGACCGTTCTGTGGGATTATAACCGGATGGGGGAACCCATCCGCTGCCGTCGATATATTCGCCCCTGATATAGCCGTAGATACTTTTGGGTGGGTGGACGAAGGTATTTGAAACAGCCTTGTTATGTTTCTCAAGATAGCTGCGAATTTCGCTCTGAGAGCGTCCTTCTTCAAGCATTTCCTTCAGAGTATAGGCAGTAAACTGAAGAACATAAGTATATTGGGAAAAATACTGATCCAGATGATTTGCTGTCTGTATGGCATCCATTTGGCCGTTGGATATGATTTTTTCGCGCTTCTCATTGTAAAGGGTGTTATGATAGGACAGGATGACAACGACGAAGAATGTTACCACTGCCGCGGAAATCAATAGGTTCAAGTTTTTCCTGTTGAATACGCGCTGCTTAAAATTTTCGGGCATGGCCTGTGTTCTTCCCCCCCTATAATCGATAGCCCTGCGCCCATGAAAGCTCAACAGATTTCAAGATGCGCAAAATGCTCTGTTTAAATGGTTTTGCATCATAATGATACTATAATACCATAAATACAGGGGCTTGGCTATGGTACCAACCCCCTGTATTTATGGTATTTCCGGTGCATGTGTTTATTTGGGTGCGGCTGCTTACTACACGTTTGAAGCGATTTTCGTGAATTCCTCACTCATTCTGGCAACATTGCTGGAAGCCTTTTCAAGGGCTTTGCCCTGCTCGGTGATTTCCTGTATAAGCCGCGCTTGATCCGCTGTAACCTCTGTAGCTCGTGAAATCTCTTCATCGATTTTCTTGATGGATTGACGGATCTGCGTCAGGGTACTGGTAATCTGCTCGGCGGATTCGGCGCTGTCCTCGGCAAGCTTTCTGACCTCCTCAGCTACTACGGCGAAGCCCCGTCCATGTTCTCCCACCCGCGCGGCTTCTATGGCCGCGTTAAGGCCAAGCATGTTGGTCTGGTTGGCGACGGACTTGATGAAATTGATGACCTTGTCTGTCTCTCCAACCTGCTCCTGTGCCGTATCTGCCAGCTTCTTTAGATTGTCGTCCACCTCTACCAGATGGCCTGCCTTAGTGGAAATCATGTCAAGAGCATTGCTCATGGCCTCGGTGGAATCGAAGAGGTTATTGGCAGTTTCGTTGAGCAGATTATATTCCTCTAATGATTCATGTATGGCCACAGCGCCTACGACCTCTCCATTTTCCTTAAGGGGCATGCTGATTGCCACATAGGGAACCCCATAGACCTCCTTCGATACATTGACAACTACCTTGCGATTCTCATTCATTGCTACGGCCACCGCGGTCCCGGGCTTTATAGGCTCGCCCACCACCACCGAATGCTCCAATTCGCGAATGGAATTTGCGGCGATCCAATGAGTCTTGTTCGCTACGACGACCCCCACTCTATGGGCAAGAAGATTAGGTATTATGGGCGCAACCGCCTGAAAAGCCTCTAATAATGATACTGCCATGATAAGCCCCCCTGTATTTACGTTTACAACCTATAAGAATTCGACATTTTTACGGAAAATCCTACCGGGAGCATGAACACAAATTTAAAAATAGAAATTGACATTTCAATGACGAAGTACCTACCGGAGGAAAAGGCAGGGAGGATGTCGAAGAGTTATACAGCAGGGGGGATTCATTATGAGGCATGGCTATAGGCATGTATTGCTCATTTTTTTGATTTTATACGTATTTTGCTTTTCGGGGTGCGGCCATGAGGTACCACAGGTCAAAAGATCCGCGGTGCTGATGGATACGGTGGTTACGCTACAGGTCAGGGGAGAGCAGGCCGAAGCCGCGGTTGATGCCGGCATGAGGCGGTTGGAGGAGCTTGACAGGATGATGGGGAGTGAATCAATGGAGGGGGCTGCCCAAAAGCTCCATGCTGCCGCGGGAAAGGAATATGTGAAGCTCCAGCCTGAGATATATCACGTACTGGAGGTGTCCCAGAGATACTCTGAGCTGACTCATGGGGCATGGGATATTACCATGGGAGAGGCCATCAGTCTCTGGGGCATCGGTACGGAATATGCCCGTGTGCCGGGTGTGGAGGAATTTGAGAGGGTTGATGAATTATGCGGATGGCAGCATCTGAAGCTCAGACCGGAGGACAAGAGCGCTATGCTGGAACGGGAGGGCATGAGCATCCATCTGGGGGGCATAGGGAAGGGCTATGCCCTTGACGAGGTACGCCGTATTTTTATCCAATATGGGATAAAGGATGCCCTGATAGACATGGGGGCCAGCTCAATTTGCGCCATGGGAAAGAATGACAGGGGCGAGGATTGGACCATAGGCATACGGCATCCCCGAAAGGAAAACGCGTTTCTGGCAAGGGTCAGATTGTCCGACGCAATGCTATCCACCTCCGGTGATTATGAGCGGTTTTTTGAGGCTGATGGGAAGAGGTATCACCATATTCTGGATCCCAAGACGCTGAGACCGGCAGAAAGCGGCATAATGAGCGTTACCGTGCTAGTGGATGACGGTATCGAGGATGCGGGTATGCTGGGAGATTTGCTTTCAACAGCGGTTTTTGTCATGGGGCCGGAGGAGGGTAAGGCATTCATTGAAAAGCTGCCCGAGGCATTTTCAGCTGAAATCACTGCCGTGGATGGGCGAATTCTGACAGCTCACGGCTTTGGGAAAAGAATGGAGGGAGTGTCCGGGGATTTTCGTGTAATTGAATGAGCGTACCGGATTGAATTTCCTTTTGGCAGGAATTTAGCTTGATTGATAGAATATTTCTTGGGGAGGTGACGTGTTTTGAAAATGATATATGTACTCATATGTACCGTGCTTTTAACCTCGCTTTCTTATATGCCGAAGGTTCAGGGATTATCGGGGCAGGTTGCTCTCGCGGCTTCATCGGAGCAGGGAAGCAGGGCTGATGAGGTTCGGTTGAAGGGCTATGCTTTGAAGCCGGGGGATACTATAGGTGTTATAGCACCGGCATCTTCCATGGACAGGAAATATCTGGATAGGGCTCTCGATAACCTGAGAAGGTGGGGCTATAAGGTGAAGGTGGCTCAATCCTGCACCTCTGAATACGGATATTTCGCGGGGAATGATGTAATGCGCGCGACAGATATCAACCGCTTCTTCCTTGATGATGAGGTTGACGGTATTTTGTGCATGCGTGGAGGCTATGGGTCTGCCCGGGTGTTGAACAAGCTGGATTATGAAGCTATAAAGAAACATCCAAAGCAGTTCATAGGCTACAGTGATGTGACAGCTCTGCATGTGGCTTTAGGCGAACAGGCAAATCTGGCCACCATTCACGGGCCTATGCTGTCTTCCCTGACAGATTCTGAAATACGCGACGAGTTCACGGGAGTCAATTTCTTCAAGGGCATCAGCGGAACACTTTATCCGGGGGAAATCCCCATGCCCGCGGGAACCGAGCTGAAGGCGATAACTCCGGGGGAGGCTGAGGGCTTTATAATTGGAGGCAATCTGAGTATTTTGACCTCCATGGTTGGAACTCCCTATGAGTTAAAGGGGGATGGGGCCATACTTTTCATCGAGGATGTAGGTGAATACACCTACAGAGTGGACAGGATGCTCCAGCAGCTTTGGCAGAGCGGGCTGCTCAGCCGTGTGAACGGGGTTCTGGTGGGGGCTTTCGTGGGTGCCGATGAGGACTATGATGGACATGATTTTTTGCTGGATGAGGTTTTGGCGTACTATGCCAGACTGTCGGGGAAGCCATGGGTCAAGTGCGTGCCTGTGGGGCATGTGGAGGAAAATCTCTATCTTCCCTTCGGTGTGCGGGCGAGGGTCACGGCAGCCAAAGATGGAAAGGCAGGTCTTGCTATAGTGGAGAATCCCCTTGAAGCCCAGGAACACTGAGGCTTCGGAGGGATAAAATTTCAAGCTCTTGGCATGGGGGCTTTGATTGGAGGATGTAGATGGTATCGGCTTTTTCCAGAAGGGCAAAATGGCTTCGGCTGTTTCGCCTGAAACCTACTCAGGTTATTATACTTAGCTTTGTCTTTATGATTCTGTTGGGAACTCTGTTGCTAATGCTGCCAATAAGCACCTACGATGGCAAGGGGGTTCCCGCCATAGATGCTCTTTTCGTTTCGACCTCGGCCTCCTGCGTTGTGGGGCTTACGGTGGTGGACCTGAAGAATGAGCTGACTTTTTTCGGGAAGCTGGTCATGCTGCTACTGATACAGGTTGGGGGACTTGGGATAATGACTCTGGCGACTCTGGTTGTCCATAGTATGGGCTACAGGTTCCAGCTCAGCGAGAATCTGATATTGCAGGAGTCCCTGAACCAAAAGACTCAGGCGGGAATAGTCCAGCTGATTAAGCGTATGATAAAGTATACCTTTATCATTGAGGGCTTTTTCGCTGTTCTGCTTGCCGTACATTTTTATGATGAATTCGGTTACGCGGCAATAGGCTACGGTATTTTTCATTCAGTTTCGGCATTTTGCAATGGCGGCTTCGATTTATTCGGGAATTATGACAGCCTTGTGAAGCGGGCGGACGACTATTTCCTCCTTGCGGTTCTTGGCTCCCTGGTATTTTTGGGGGGCATAGGATTCACAGTGATATACGATGTGATTCATAAAAGGAGCTTCAGGAGGCTTACGCTTCACAGCAAGCTCGCCCTTGTCAGCAGCTTTGCGATGATAGCATTCGGAACGGTTCTGATATATTTCGTATGCTCTGACAATCCCAACACGATTGGGAATTTAAGCACGAAGGACCAGCTTATACAATCCTGCTTCATGTCTGTGTCCTGCAGAACCGCGGGCTTCAACACCTTTGATTTGGCAGTTTCCGCTCAAATAACCCAGTTGATTATGATTATGCTTATGTTTGCCGGCGCGTCGCCCCTTTCCACGGGAGGTGGAGTGAAGACCACCACGGTATTTATCATATTCCTGTCCATGTGGACTGTGGTAAAGGGCAAGAGTGAACTGGTGGTATTCGGCCGCAGGATCAGCAAGAGCCTCCAGCAGCAGGCCTACGCGATTTTCACCCTGGGAACCATCTGGGTTGTGACGGCAGCGGTAATACTGTCAATTATAGATGGTGAGGTTCACGACCTTGAAAAAGTGCTTTTTGAGACGGTTTCCGGCTTTGGTACAGTGGGAATGGGCATAGGGATAACTGAAGAGTGGAATTTCTGGGGCAAGCTGGTGCTTATTATCACCATGCTGGTGGGCAGGGTAGGCATAATGACCTTTATGCTGGCCTTTATCTCTCAAAAGGATACTCTGATAAAATATCCCGATGAGAATGTTATGATTGGATGATAGCTTGCAGGGTTCGCGGATTTTGCCGAAGCCTGCCGATGACTTAGGGGAAGGGATAGAATGGATAAAAAGAAGCAGTTTGCTGTATTGGGCCTTGGACGTTTTGGACAGAGTGCCGCGGCTACCCTTGAGAAAATGGGATATGAGGTACTTGGGGTTGATATGGACGAGCATGTGGTCAGGAATATGGCCGGTGTCCTTTCTCATGTGGTGAGTTTTGATATACGTGATGCCAATGCCTTGGACCAGATAGGGATTGCCAATTTTGACACGGTTATTATTACCTCGAAGAATCTTGAGGCCAGTTTGATGGCAACCATGCTTTGCAGTGAAAGAAATGTAGGGGAAATCGTGGTCAAGGCCATTGATGAAAGGCATGCTGAAATGTCGAAGCGTCTGGGGGCTACTAAGATAGTGTTTTCCGAACGTGATATGGCCAGGCGCACAGCCATGCAGCTTGCTTCACTGAAGGTTACGGACTACATGGACATTGACGCAAGCATACAGATATTGGCCTTTGATGTGCCGCCTAAGCTGATGGGGCAGAATCTCCTTGAGTCAAATCTGAGGTCTGAGTATAACGTGAACGTGGTCGCGATTATCAGCAATGGTGAAACCATGATTACACCACCGCCAAAGTATGTTTTTTCCGGTGGTGACAAGGTGTACATTATTGGCTCCTATGAAGCCCTGTCAAGATTTGAGCAGGAAGTCATAGAGGATTGAATTTGGGATTATAAGGCAGCGGGGGTCACATCCTGCTGCCGTTTTTTCTCTTTAATCTTATTTTAATATTTTTCAAATACAAGTTTAAACTGAGTGTAATAAAATTCAAATAAATGAGTGTACCACAATCGTTGCTATAGATGAAATGAGAGGAGGAACGGG
>DOYB01000076.1 GCA_003518745.1 Selenomonas sp.
ACTTTACCTTAGGCGTCTTGACGATATGTATAATATTGAGTGAAAATTAGAATTTTAGTGGCCCAATATAACTTGATTTCTGCATCCAGCCTGCACTTATTGGCAGGCTGGATATTTCTATATAGATGAGATTTTAATGACTATTGCAGGGAATGCTTGACATTCCTGTCGGTTTGTTTTAGAGTTGGAAAAGGTTTGGAGGGATTGCTTTGGCTGTAGCCGTAGAACATCGTGTAAATTTTTATGACACGGACGCAATGAACGTAGTGCATCACGCTAACTACATAAGGTGGTTTGAGATAGGGCGGGTGGAGTATCTTCGTTCCCTGGGAATAACCTTGGATGATTTGATGTCTGATGGCTTTCTGTTTCCCATTACGGAAGTGAAGGCCAAGTTCCTTTCACCGGGACACTTTGATGAGGTGCTTCGTATCGAGACCAGGGCCACGGCCCTCACCAAGGTCAAGATGGAGTTTGACTATCGGATAGTCTCTGCCTCCACAGGACAGTTGCTGGTGAAGGGACATACCCAGAACGTATTTACCGCAAGGGATACAGGGCATATAACTAAGCTGCCCCCCAAGTATTACGAACCCATGGAACGGGCTATGGAGTCGGAGCAGGAAGAACTGCTTCAAAAAAGTAATCAAAATGGTTAGGAGGCATCCTCAATGACAGCACTTTATGTGATAGTCGGAATATATCTTTTTTTCGTGATAGGTATCAACATCTTCATTGCCATAGAAGGCAAGGAGAAGGTCGTGGTGAATGTAAAGGATCGTACACCCTTTGTGGTGGATAACAGGACTGAGCAGAGCATCACGTTTTCTACTAAGATAGAGTTTGTCAATGAAGGCAAGCAGTGCGCCACCATAATGGACGCAATAGTCCGTCCACAGCTGCCCTTTGAGCAGTATGATGGAATAGATGCACGGGGCAGGGCGGAAAGAGAGGGCGCACCTCGGGAGGATGATTATTTCGAGGCCGTTCTCATAGAGCGCACCGGCAAGGTTAACTCGAAGGATGGCACGAAGCTTGACAGAATCTACATAAATGCGAAGGTCACACTGACTCCCCGCAAGGGACTGAGCCTGGAAGAAGCCCTTTCCCACATGGTGGATCTCCCCTTGGAGCTTATCTACATGGAAGTGGGCCGCACTCCCTGGAGGTATTCCAAGGTTCGTGTGGTACTCACGGCGGAAGAGATTGCGAAGCTTGCCGGTGTTACGCTGGTGGATGACTGAGGAGGCATTGAGATGGCAGATATAGAGATTGTCCCTATTTCCACTCGTATCCTTACTGAAAAGGATGACATAGTGGATCAGGTTGAGAAATATACTAAGGGGAAAATTGGTCCCGATGATGTTATTTCCGTGGCGGAAAGTGTTGTCGCGATTACACAGGGGCGAGTGGTGCGTCCCGACGAGCTGACTATAAGTCCCTTGGCGCAGCTGTGCTGCCGTTTCATTCCGGACTACGGCAGTCTCGCGAGCCCGCATGGGATGCAGTCCCTGATGAACGCGGAGGGACAGTGGAGGGTAGCCTTCGCGCTGTTCGCCGGTTTCGTGGGGAAAATCATAGGTCAGAGAGGGCTTTTCTATAAGTGGGGCGGAGAACAGGCGGCGCTCATAGATGACGTAACAGGGACAATGCCTCCCTTTGACAAGTGTATTGTGTATGGGCCGGAAAATCCGAATGATGTGGTGAAACGGCTTAAGGAGCGTCTTGGCTGCTTTGGCGCATTGATAGCCGATGTCAATGATCTGAAGCGCTCCCGTGTCGTGGGGGCGTCAGAGGGAATGGATGGTCAGCTCGCGGCTAACCTGCTGATTGACAATCCCTTCGGTAACGCATCTCAAAAGCGTCCTATATGCATAATCAAGAATTTCAGGCAGTATCAGGAAAAGCAATGAATTGTTTGGGGGACGGATAAATGGCAAGAAAGGATGGCCGCAGCCCGGATGAAATGCGCAGGGTGAGGATGACGCGGCATTTCCAGAAATACCCTGCCGGATCTGTCCTAATAGAGGTCGGGGATACAAAGGTAAGCTGCGCGGCTTCAGTGGAAGACAGGGTACCCTTCTTCTGCAAGGGCACAGGCGAGGGATGGGTCACTGCTGAGTATTCCCTGCTGCCGGGGTCCACACTTACCAGAAGTCAGCGTGATTCGAGTCGGGGCCGGGTAAACGGAAGGTCCTGCGAGATTCAGCGGCTTATAGGAAGGGCCCTTCGTTCCGTGGTTGACCGCAAGGCACTTGGAGAGCGTACCATCACCATTGACTGCGACGTTATTCAGGCCGATGGAGGGACACGCACAGCTGCCATTACGGGAGCTTTTGTGGCACTGGTGGAAGCTTGTGACTCCTTTTATGAAAAGGGTAATGTATTTCCGGTAAAGGATTTTATCGCGGCGGTATCTGTGGGAATCTCCAAGGCTGGGGAGCCGATTCTTGATCTTTGCTATGAAGAGGATTCGGCAGCGATTGTGGACATGAATGTGGTAATGACAGGGAATGGGCAGTTTGTGGAGCTTCAGGGAACAGGAGAGGGAAGACCCTTTTCGCACTCGGAGCTTTCGAGTCTTCTTGGGCTCGCGGAGTCAGGGCTTGAAAAGTTGATTTCCTACCAAAAGGATATTTTGGGCGGGGAGATGGTATGGAAGGTGGGACGTATCGGATGAAGCGCATTGTGATAGCCACGAAGAATGAAGGCAAGCTTCGTGAGATGCGAAACGCCTTTGCGGAGCTTCCTGTGGAGGTGGC
>DOYB01000025.1 GCA_003518745.1 Selenomonas sp.
GCCGTATCGAAATAACGCATGCCGCCTTCGTATGCCCTGCGAAGTATAGTTACAGCCAGTTCCTTCGATACTCTTTGTATAGGCAGAACCCCAAAGGCATTCTGAGGAACGGTTATACCGGTACGCCCAAGTGTTACATTATTCATAAATATCCCTCCATTGCGCAATACATTACTCGTTCCGACTCATACCACTCACTTTGCCGGACGTTTTGGTACAGTAGTGACTTGTTCCCCTGCCAAAAGCATCAATACGCGTGTCGCGAGATTCAGCACCTTCTGCTTGTATTGTGGTCCAAGCATTATCCGGAAGGTCTGGATTCCGGGAAGAAGCTTAAAGTTCCTGCCAAATATCTTTTTCAGCTGCTCCAGCCTTTCTCTGACAGGAGGATTTTTTTCATTCCAGACGAATTCCAGAACATCCTGCTTCTCCTGAAGATTCTTTATGCCCAAATCCCTGGCATAGTTCTTTATACGGGCAATGGCAAGAAGATTCATCACGCTCTTTGATGGCTCCCCGAAGCGGTCTATCAATTCGTCCAACAGGTCCCTTATCTGCTTTCCTGTCCTGATAGCCGCGATACGCTGATATATTTCAATCTTATGCATGGCATCGCTTACATATCCACCGTCAATGTACGCCTCCACCTGCAATGAAAGCACAGGTTCCTGCTTTGGCTCTATGGGAGTCTTGTTCTGCAGGGCATCCACCGCTTCCTCCAGCAGTCTGCAGTACATCTCAAAGCCCACACTGGCAATGTGACCATGCTGTTGGGCCCCCAAAAGATTTCCGGCGCCCCGGATTTCCAGATCCCGCATGGCAATCTTGAACCCGGCCCCCAGCTCCGCGAACTCCTTCATGGCCTGCAAACGCTTTTCAGCGGTTTCCGTCAGCACCTTGTCCGCCTGATATACGAAGTACGCAAATGCCATACGGTGTGAACGGCCAACCCGCCCACGCATCTGATAGAGCTGGGACAGTCCAAAGTAATCAGCATTATAAACTATGATGGTGTTGGCATTGGCAACGTCCAGCCCATTCTCCACTATACTTGTGGCAAGCAGTATGTCATATGTCCCTTCGTAGAAGTCCATCATAACCCGTTCCAGAACATCTTCGGACATCTGGCCGTGGGCGGTGTGGATACGCGCCTCAGGAACCAATTCCTGCAGATGCGCCTGCATGCGCTCTATGGTATCCACCCTGTTATAGATGAAATACACCTGCCCGCCACGCTTCAGCTCACGTTTTATTGCATTCGCGATAATACTGTCGTTATTCTCCACCACGTAGCTCTGCACAGGAAAGCGCTCAGCAGGAGGCGTTTCTATGATACTCATATCCCTTGCCCCCACAAGGGACATGTGAAGGGTTCTTGGAATAGGAGTGGCAGAAAGTGTCAGAACATCTATTCCCGCTGCCAGGCTCCGGATTTTCTCCTTCTGCTTGACACCGAAACGCTGTTCTTCATCCACTATCAACAATCCAAGATTCTTGAAATGAACCTTGTTCTGATTCAGTATGGCATGAGTACCAATGAGGATATCCACCTTGCCCTCAGCCACTCGTTCCAGCGTTGCCTTCTGCTCCTTGGCTGTCCTGAACCGACAGACCACATCCACATTAGGGGGGAACTCCATAAACCGCTGACTGAAGGTCTGATAATGCTGTTGGGCCAGCACCGTGGTGGGAACCAGCACCGCCACCTGCTTATCGTCCATCACTGCCTTATAGGCAGCCCGTATCGCCACCTCAGTCTTCCCGAAGCCCACGTCACCGCAAAGCAGCCTGTCCATGGGCTTTGCCTTTTCCATATCCTCCTTGATTTCCCGCACAGCCCTTAGCTGATCCTCTGTCTCCTCATATGGAAAAGAATCTTCAAACTCCCTCTGTGTGCTGTCATCCGGCGAAAAAGCAAAGCCCTCCGCTTTCTTGCGCCTGGCGTAGGTTTCTATGAGATGCTTGGCAATATCCTCAACCGCGGCCCTTGCGCGGGTTCTGGCCTTTGCCCACTCAGTGCCTCCCATACGGTGCAGCTTTGGAACATCTCCCTCATTGCCGATATACTTCTGAAGCATCTGCACCTGATCCGTTGGCACGAACAGCTTGTCATTGCCTCCGTACTTTATGTGCAGATAATCCTTGTGGACACCACCGACCTCAAGGGTTTCAACCCCCACATATTTCCCAATGCCGTGCCCCACATGAACCACATAGTCCCCGGGCTTTATCTCACGGAAATGCCTGATGCGGTTCCCCTGGGACTCCACCCTCATAGTCCGCTTCTTCTGGTGACCGAAAATATCCCTTTCCGTAACCACCACAAGCCGGGAATCCTCCATTTCAAAACCCGATGAAATGGAGCCCACCTGCAGGTTCAGCAATTTTTCCGAAGGCTCCTGTCCCTCCGGAAGAGCCGAGGATGGAATGGAACGTCGCGCCAGCAGATCATGCAGCTGCTCCACCTTTTGACGATCCTGCAGCAGCACCAGTACCCTTTGCTTATGGGAAAGCCATCTTTCCGCTTCATTTCCGAATAAATCCATCTGCCGCTGAAAGGGTGTCATATGGATACCCGCAATACGAATCGTATCCGTAAGACTGGCATGATGAACCTGCTGAAGAAGTACCGCTGTGTAGAAGACGCGATTCTCCTCAGCGGCTTCCACAAGCTCCTCCCATCGAAAGATACTTTTCTTGATTTCAGGATTTTCCTTGAATATCGAACGAATCTGTTCACGGATTCGCATGGGATCATCAAATATGATTGTACCCTCTCCCCCAAGATAGGAAAAAAAGGGCTCTGACTCTCCCTTCTTCGAGGTCTGCGCCAAGGGGAAAATAACCGTACTTTCAAGATTATTTACAGAGCGCATGGTATCCATGTCAAACGCGCGTATCGAATCTACCTCGTCATCAAAAAATTCAATGCGCACCGGTGCCAGTGAATTGACGGGAAAAATATCCAAAATTCCGCCCCGTACACTGAACTGTCCCATGCACTCCACTTCCGGCTCGTTCTCATAGCCCAGCTTTACAAGGCGTTCCAGAAGTTCCTCACGCGGAAAGCTTTCACCCAGTTCTATACGGATGCTCATGCGTTCAAAATCCGCTCTGGACATTCCCTTCTGGATGGCTGCCGTTGCCTCTGCCAGAAGAATCATGGGCTTTTTCAGCATAAGCCTTCCCATGATATCCATACGCTTGGCGGAACGCTCCATGCTTTTCGCTGTGGCATCAATTTCAAATACATCCATCTCCGGAAGCTCAGAAATCTCAATTTCAGGCAGAAGAGCCATCAAATCCTCCCGCCAGCTCTCAAGACTCTCGTGATTATGCACCAGGATAACCAACGGCTTTTCCTGACCGGCATAACAGGCTGCGATAACCGCATGCTTCTGGGCGTTGCCCATGCCGTAAACAAGAGTATGTCCCTTTCCGGTAAACTTAATATCCCGAATCAGCGGATTCTGCCGCAAAGCAGTTAAAAGTGAATGCATTTCCTGCTCCTGTTCCTAGATAAACTCCGTGCAAAAACCAATGCTTTGCACGGAGCCTTAAACGAAATTCAAATCAATCGCGGGATTCGTTCTCACTGAGCCTTAAGAACATAAATAGTCTGGGATTTCCATACCTCACCCTTTTTCAGGATTGGCTGCGGGAATTCCGGATGCTTGAAGGCGTTGGGATAGTACTGGGATTCCAGGCACAGACCGCTCCGCCTTGGAAAGTGTACGCCCTTTTTACCATTGAATTTTCCATCCAGGTAATTTCCCGAATAGAACTGAATTCCCGGCATAGTGGTATAAACCCTGAGCAGTAGTCCTGTCTTCTCAGACTCAACCTCTGCCGCGTTCTTCAAGCCGCCCTCCAAATAGTCAATAGGACAGCCCGGATCATAGCCGAACATGCCCGGCTCCATTACCACCTCTGCAGGCTCATTCCTGAGAATCCAGTTGTGGTCATAGCCTTTCCCAAATTTGAGCTGTGTATCATCTTCATCGATTCTCTCACCTATAACCTTCATTTCACGGAAGTCAAAAGGGGTTCCCTCCACAGGAATGATTTTCCCTGTGGGAAGTGATTCTTCGTCATTTTCCGTAAAGGAATCCGCGAAAATACGCAGCTTCTGTCTCATAACCGAATCGCTTTCAAAACCATCCAAATTGAAATAGGCATGGTTCGTCAAATTGCAGACCGTATCCTCATCCGACACAGCCTCATATCTAATACTCAGTTCATTATCATTGGAAAGCCCATACAGCACGGATACCTTCATTGTACCCGGATAACCGCCCTCCCCGGCAGGGCTTGTCAGAGTGAGCTTCAGTCCCTCATGGGTTTCCTCAGCCTCCCATACCTTCTTGTCAAAGCCTGAGAAGCCGCCATGGAGATGATTTTGTTTCCTGCTGCCGTCATTCTGCTCCAGCTGGTATTCCTTGCCGCCGATTACCGCTATGCCATCCTCCAAACGGTTGGCATGACGTCCGACAATTGCGCCAAGATACTTATCATCCTGCTCATAGGAAGCTATATCCTCATAACCCAGCAACACGTCAACAAACTCAAATTTACTGGTCATTACCCTCCATGATACAAGCCTAGCCCCATAGGTTATAATCTTAACCTCAGTCCCCTTGGTATTGCGAAGGGTATATTTCTCAATCTTCCTGCCATCCTGAAGTGTTCCAAAATCTTCCTTTTTAATTATTGCCATTTTACCCCTCTTCCTTTCCCAAATCCTTATCCAGCAAATCGACAAAATCCTGCACAGGCAGCGGCCTGGAGAAGTAATAGCCTTGAATTTCGTCACAGCCTATAGCAGCTAAAAGATCAAGCTGCCTCTTGGTTTCGACCCCCTCCACTATAACTCCCATGTTCAATTCCTTTGCCAGATTCACAATTCCCTTCATGACTATATTGGCCCGTTCAGAGCTTTCAAGCTCCTGCACGAAGCCCATGTCGATCTTCAGTACATCCATTGGCAGATTCTTCAGCATATTAAGCGAGGAAAATCCACTTCCGAAATCGTCCATAAGAACCGGAAATCCGTGCTCCCTAAAGGAATTGATAATTGAACAGAGCTGATAGGGATTATCCGTGTACGCGCTTTCCGTAACCTCAAGCTTGAGCATATATGCCTCTAAATCGTACTTTTCCAAAAGTCCCAACAGGAACTCCAGCAAATCCCGATTGTAGAAATTCAAGCGGGACACATTGACGGAAACCGGCACGATTTCCTCCCCCCGCTGCCTTCTATCATGGAGGAATCTGCACACGCTTTCCCACACGAAACGATCCAGCCGTACTATAAACCCATTCCGCTCAAAGATTGGAATAAACTTGCCCGGTGATATAACCCCGTCTGTGGGATGCATCCATCGTACCAACGCTTCAGCGCTGACTATGTGATTTTTTTCTATATTATAGACAGGCTGCAAATATATCACGAATTGCCGTTCCTGCAGGGCAAATTCCATATCCCTTACGATCATCTGCTCCTGCATCATAAGATCCCGCATGCTGGTATCGTAGTATGCATAGCGGTTCATGTAATTTCCCTTTATCTTATTCAAGGCCATATGAGCCCTATCGCACATCTGATCAACGGGAAGGAACGGATTGTCGACCGGGTAGATTCCCGCATAAAACAGTATGTTATGGCGCACGCCCAACGACTGGATAGTCTGGTCAAGCCCCTCCAGCATTCGCTCTATATTGAATCTATCCGTAGGAATGCATACCACGAAATGATCCGCCTCTATGCGGCCACAGGCGCCATATGCCTCATCGATTACAGCCATGAAATAATAGGCTGCCGTCTTCAGTATAAGATTGCCTGTTTCCACATGGAATAGATCATTAATGACCTTGAAACAGCTTATATCCAGATAGATAATGCTGTACTGGCGGTCGGGATCCCTCTGAATAAGCGCCGATGCCCTTTGGTAGAAGGTTTCTCGGTTATACAGTCCCGTCAGTGAATCCTTTTCAATATAACGGTGCAGCTCAATAATCTGACGATCCTTAGCTGCCTGTTCAATCTTTCTCCACTCATTTTCCAGCCGTGCCATTACGTTCTTCACACGGCACCGCACTATTATGGGATTATAGGGCTTTGTTATAAAATCAGCCGCCCCCATCTCCATGGCCCTGGCCTCACTATCCCCGTCACTGTGGGCTGTCATGACGATGACAGGAAGTTCCGCGTAGCGCGTATCTCTCTTCAGGACTCCCAAAAGCTCGAAACCGTCCATTACCGGCATGACCAAATCCATCAGCACGACGCTGACAGGCTGCTTCTCTATAACATCAAGAGCCTCACGCCCATTCTGGGCTTCTATAATCAGATACTCATCCTGGAAAAATTGGGTTAGCACCACCCGGTTGATTTCCACATCATCCACGATAAGCATGACCGGCTTTTCTTTTGTCTGTTCCATACGCATCCGCCTTCTTCAATGTCACGTTACTATGAAAGCCCAAGAAGTCAAGCCGATAGGCGCTGACTGATTGGCTGCTTTCATGTAAGGGCGTAGTGCGAAACATCGTTTCGCACGGAGTTTACTATGAAATCTTAGCGAGCCAAGCCCGTCATGGCGCAGAATACGTTACAAGATATTTTATATTCATGCCATTGTCGGGACGCGATACGACTACCTTGGGTAATTTCGAAATCTGTCCATGCCGATACAACGTAACCGCCATTCTCATTCCAAAATCCTCAGAATGCGGCCAATTACCCTCCCTGTTCCCCATCGGAACTCTTATTTCCACATGCTCCTTATCCTGATTAGAAGTTATCTGCTCCATTATATCCCGATCCACGGCAATGCACGTCTCAGATGCCAGACTCTCATAATTGGAATCCGCCAGTGGATACCCCGCGTCAACGGTTCTGCACAATACACAGAATGATAACAGCAGCATCACAAAGTATCCGCCGTTCCACCTAGCCATAATATATGCCGCGGCTCCCATAGACACCAACAGGAGAAAGAAGAAAAGCCCCAATGGTACACCGGGCTCAACAATGTATGCTGCTCCGGCCTTCGACGAAACAGCCACTACATAGACAAGCCAGACTATGACCGAAGCCATACAACGACACATCATGCCAAAGTAAACATCATCAGTTGCGCTGCTTGATGACTTGCGCTTCAGTATAGCCGCGCCCCCCACGAAAAGGACAAACGCTGTCAGAAAAATCAAGAGTCCCTTGCTGTTTGTATGAAAAAAAGCCACCAGCATTGTCACTGTATCCATAAATGAACCCCAGGTCAGCCCCTGGCCGATCTGATGTGAACGGCCGCCATTGGCCTCAAACAGCAGGGAAACAAGCCATACTGCGATAATCCAAAACACAGGCCTGTTATCCCTATAAAGCGATGACAGCCGACCTTTAACGGACCTCATACAGCAAAACTTGGCCAAAAGCATTGACACCAGCCACGCTATCAAGATTATGCTGATCAATACATTTGAGAAAATAGCAAAATAAATTGCCAGCAACAGAAAAGGCTTAGAAGCAAACGGGATTCGCAAGAAGTCTCCCGCTTCCAGCTCCAGGCAAATAAAGTACATTACCAAAGATGCATTCAACAAGCCGGGAATCACGTAGTGATAATAACAGGTCAGGTTGATAGCCTGGAATAAGTAAGGGTTATTTAAGGCCTGGGACTTGAATATCAGGAAATGGAACATGAGGAACATGAGGGAAATCACTGCTGTCTTTCCCTCCGACAGTGAAAAGGCCTTCCTTATCAGATGGAAGAATATCCCCATATAGGCCGTAACCGCGAGAGAAATCACCAATGCTGTCACAAAGGTAACGGCCCGTAAGTAATCTCCAAGAATCGGTGTCACTACATAAGCCGAAATCAGTCCACACAGAGGCATAAGAGTTTCCGGAAGAACCTTGACCGGGTTCCATGCCCCCCACTTAGGCAGCGCCACGCTCCTCATATCTGAGATATTGAGCCAATCATCCGCATCGTATAGAACCACCGGATGTACACATGTAAAGAAAATCGTAATACCTATAAAAACAAGAAACAAAAATGCGTACCGTACCCCGAATATACTGCTGAATTTGATACACATACTGCTCTTGTCCGTTTCCTGCCCGCCGTTCATTATCAAACCTCATTCCATAAACACATACCCAACGACAGCATCCACTGAGAATAATATGCAGCAATCCAATTACCGGCCCATCAGTTACCGTGATGCTGTTTATATCCGGTAACCCTGCCGGCAATCAGCAGCATCCCCACAAGCAGCCAATACTCACGCATGATCGGGACCTGATTCATATTCGTATCCGTTATCCCCTCCAGCTGCAATCCCAATGCAA
>DOYB01000177.1 GCA_003518745.1 Selenomonas sp.
GTACCGAATGATACGCATCTCAATCATGGAGATTGCGAGGCCATGCTTATTACAGGCCCCAATATGGCGGGTAAATCCACCTATATGCGTCAGGTTGCCCTATTGACCCTGATGGCTCAGGTTGGGAGCTTTATCCCTGCAAGGGAGGCTGTTATTTCGCCGGTTGACCGTATTTTCACCCGTATCGGGGCAAGTGATGACTTGGTGAGCGGACAAAGCACTTTTATGGTGGAAATGAATGAGGTGGCTCAAATACTGAAATATGCTACCAAGAAGAGTCTTGTGATACTGGATGAAATCGGACGGGGCACAAGTACCTTTGACGGCATGAGTATCGCTAGGGCTGTCATGGAGCATATTGAAAAGAAGATACATGCCAAGACCCTTTTCGCCACCCATTATCATGAGTTGACGGATTTGGAAGATGATAAGATAAAGAACTTCTGTATTGCCGTCAAGGAAAGGGGAACTCAGGTTGCTTTTCTGAGGCGTATCGTTTCAGGTAGTGCTGATAAGTCGTACGGAATTCATGTTGCTAGGCTGGCCGGATTGCCAAAGGCTGTTACCGATAGGGCTGAGGTCATATTGGAGGGTTTGGAGTCCGGTGAAGCACATATGGAAAAGCCTGTATCAGAAAAAAAGGTTGAAAAGGAACAGTCCTCGAAGCCTGCCGCCAACATGGACTCCCTTTTTTCGTCCGGCTTGCAGAGCGCGCTTTTAGGGCTTGATGTCATGTCCATGACTCCGTTAGAGGCGATGAATGAGCTCTACCGCCTGCAGGAACAGGCAAAGAGGGAGGCAGGAATTTCATGAGCATAGTGCATCTCTTGGATGACAATACCATCAACAAAATAGCCGCGGGAGAAGTAGTTGAACGTCCTGCCTCAGTAGTCAAGGAGCTGGTGGAAAACGCCATAGACGCGGGGGCTTCACGCATTGAGGTGGAAATCCAGTCAGGCGGCACCAGCCTTATTCGAGTTACAGACAATGGCAAGGGCATGAGCATGGAGGATGCGAAGCTTGCCATGGAGCGTCATGCCACCAGCAAGATAAACGCGGTGGATGACCTGCTTTCCATTGGTACACTGGGATTTCGCGGTGAGGCGCTGCCTACTATCGCGTCTGTATCACGCTTTACCATGCGTACCCGGCAGGAGGGCAGTGAACTGGGAACACTTGTGACCTGTTCCGGCGGGAAACAGCAGGATGTAAGGGAAACGGGATGCAGCCTAGGTACGACTATTCAGGTTGAGGATCTGTTTTTCAATACTCCTGCCCGTAAGAAGTTCCTTAAGACAAATCAGACGGAAGCCTCCAAGATAAATGATTATATTATCAAACTGGCTCTTTCCCATCCAGAAATCATGTTTCGATTCATAAATGGCAGCAAGGCGGCTGTTGTGACGCCGGGAAACGGTATTTTGAAGGATGTCATAGCGAGCCTTTACGGAAAGCAGGCGGCAGCGTCTCTTTTGGAACTGTCTTTCTATGATGGTGAGCTTCTAATTTCGGGATATATTACAAAGCCCAATATGCTGAAAAGCAGCAGGGCTTGGCAGACTTTTATGGTGAACGGACGCATCATTCAGAATCGGGCAATGGCCAAGGCTATAGAAAATGCCTATCGGGCAATGGTGCCGAAAAGCGGCTTTCCAATGGCTGTGCTGTCCCTTGAGGTGCCAAAGAATACGGTGGATGTCAATGTACATCCGCAGAAGACCGAGCTTAAATTCGAGGATGAGAGTCGGATTTTCAAGGCTGTGTATAAGTCTGTAGTGGATGCCTTGCGTCCATCTGTTCAGCAGCTCGGACAAATGGCTGCTGTGGTTCCTAATGTGGAGAGGCATTATACCATGGAACCGATGCAGTTCATTCCCGCAAGTGAACCGTCCACGGAAATGCCGAAGTCACCGGAGAGAAATGGGCAGCCGTACACGCCAAAGACGATTTATGAGTCAGTGAATCAAAGTAATGGAAGTGCCATGAGTTTTCACGAAGCCCAGGAAATGCTTCATTCAAAGCCCATAATGCCTGCTGATTCAAGCGAAATAGCAGATGTCGAAAACGTAACAGTTGAAGGGAATAGAGCAGTAGAGGCATTGCGGTATGATGGCAGCATAATTCCCATTGGCCAGGTGGATTTATGTTATATAATAGCCCAGGACAAACGGGGGCTGTATATTGTGGATCAGCATGCGGCACATGAGCGTATCCTTTTCGACAAATTTTCTTCCATGGCTGACGGTATACCCTCTCAGCAGCTTTTGGTCCACTTGGTGCTGGAATTTGATGCCAGGGAAGCAGATTTGATTGAGAATAATCGCGAGCTGTTTCACTCCCTTGGATTCACTATGGAACCCAGTGGAGAGAGAGAGTTCAGACTTACTGAAATTCCCTCGGACGTACCCATAGGAGAAGCAGAGGATATCATTCGTGAAATCCTGTCAGATATTCAGGAGCAGCATCGGACTACGGCAAAGGATATACGACAGTCGTGTCTTGCCACAACCGCATGCAGGGCTGCCATAAAGGCAGGCGAGGAGCTCAATATCCGCCAGATGCAGATCATACTGGAGGAATTGGCTCATACGGACTTCCCATACACTTGTCCCCACGGGCGTCCTACAGTGCTGAAATTCAGCAGTGACGAGCTAGCAAAAATGTTTAAGAGAACGGGATTTTGATATTCCGGCAGGGAAGGAGGAGCTGTATGGAGGCTGAGTTTAACGCGTGGTTGGGAAATGCTGAGGATTTCAATCGGTTTGAAACAGTTCAGTACAGCAGGGGCCTATTTCCCATGAATATGCCCGATGAACTGCTTTATGCCTTCTGTCAATCTCTTCCGGAACGAGTAAAAAAGTGGCAGACTGAGCTTGATGGTGAGAATATCCGTTACTTTCTAAGTGATTACGGCAATGTCAGGTTTTATTCGGAGGAAATTGTATTAGGTGAAGGCTGGGAACTCTTTGTCATATTTACGGAAGGCAGATTGACACTGTTGTCCGCTTCCAATGACATTGAGCATCAGGCGCGAATGCGTTCTGTTATGGCAGATAGGGAGTGGGCCTTACGTTATGGGGATGAGGTGACAGGCTTTCGTCAGAAACCCTTGTTGGAATTCCTGAAGATGCTGCACTTTTATATGCTTCGCCATCAAAGGACCTGCAGCGCCAGGACCTTTCGCAGTATTTTCCAGCACAACATGGATTACCTGCCGGATAATGTGCAGTTGGAAGCCGTGGAGTCGTCAGATGATGCGGACGCGGCCAATATATTCCTCTCGGGCTGTGCCGGCTCTGGTAAATCGGTGACCGGCTTCCGGTGGCTTGCCATGCATCCTGTGAAGGCGGTAAAGAAAATATGCCTGTCCGTTTCAGAGAAACAGCGACATAAGCTGGAGTATTGGCAGGAATCAGAGAATCGGATTCGAAGGGCAATGAATATTGAAGAAATACCTGCCATCGAATGCAGCATATGGTTCGATTTCCTGTCAGAGCATGCCCGTCCTTTCATTGAGCGTGGAAGGTATGTCTTGAACACTGAACAGAGCTTTGCTGTCTTTTACGAAATAGCCAGATTTTTGCCTACGGTATATTGGAAGGATATACCGGGGGAGGCCATCAAGGATAAAATGTTTTTCCTTTGGGGCGAAATCCATGGACTAGTCAAGGGCGCGATGTTTACCCGTAATATTGCTGAAGGGTCAAGTGAGCCCCTGACCAGGAAGCAGTATGGAGAACTTAGGTCCTTCCACAAGGGAAGCGCGGAAAGCAAACATCTCACCGGGCAGGGAATAGCCATGCTGTTCCAGCTGTATGAAAGATATGAAGAATATTTAAAATCCCGTCATTTCATTGATGACAATGACGTTGCGCGTATTGTCATAAACCACATTACGGAAATAAAGCAGAGCGAGGATTTCGTTAAATACCAGCTGGCATTTTTGGATGATTGTCAGGATTTGACTGAAATACAGATGTATGCCGCGTTTTCGCTGCTTTCTGACTGCACCCAGAAATTCATGGCCTTTGACCGTTGCCAAATCCTGCAGCCCACCTGGTTCCATCCCGGATTTGTCCAGAAGACGGCTGAGCAGTTGTTTCCAAAGGGGGATGATGTGTATTCCCTGAGATACCACCTACCCAATCAGTACAGGTCGTTACTGGAGGTAATGAGGTTTCAGGGCAGTATACTGGATGAGCTTGGAGGACATCGAAATCTAAGTGAATTGGACTTAAGAGCCGCGGGGTTTGCTGAACAGGATTTGAGGGAAGGGCTTCTGCCCATATGGATCGCGGATACGGGTGAAAATAGGGAGCTGCTTAATGGCCTGCTGGAGGAATTTGAAGCAGGTGATATTTTTGTGCTTCACTCGGCCCGGCTTAGCGCGGAGGAACGGGACGGAAAGCATCTCAGCCTGTCTGATTGCAAGGGTATAGGAATCGCGTCGGCTGTAATACTTTGGAATTTGTTTTCCGATGCGGAGAGCTATATGAACGAGGCTCAGGCATGGGAGTATTTCTATATTGGAGCTGCCCGCCCAGAATCCTGTCTGTTTGTGCTGGAAACGGATAAAGGAACAATAGGCGCATTCCTTGAGCAGCTTACTGCCCGCGGGATAATTGAAAAGTGCGAATCGCTTCATGATACCTACGCTGATGGATATACCTGGGTAGAAGAGCTAAGGAAACGCATAGTCTGTTCTTCCGAGGAAAGCGAGCTTGAGGAGGCCTACCACCTGTATTTGCATGATGAGTTTCAGGAGGCTCTAGCCATTTATGGCCAGCATCGGGAGAAAAGGGAAGCAGTGTTAAACAGCATGGTTTGTGAAGGAAAACTGGCTGAAGCAGAGGGCAGCTTAAGCGCCGCGTTGGAGTGGTATTTCAGATTGGCAGATGAATCAGTAACAGGCATGTACTGTATCCGTGAGTTTTTGGACAATGCCAATATAACACCGGAGCTGCGCTTCGCGGCAAATATGTATCTATTGAATGACTTGAAATATACGGAGTTTAATGGCCCCTCCGGATTGAAGACCTTATATGAGGATTATCATGACCACAGTGGACATTTCAAACTTGGGGTGCTGATAGACAAGGTCGTTTCCATATATCCGGTACTTGAACAGAAGCTGGGGGGATGGACGAAGGCCGTATTGAAGGAAATGGATACCTGCGTGCTTGCCATCAATGATATAATTGACAGGGAGGCTGATTGGAGGGTACACGATGAGTGATGTTTTTGATATAGAGAAATTCAGTGAAAATGCTGAACGGCTTACTAAGACTCTTGAAAAGTCAAGTACATACATCAATGATGTTGATCAGGCCATGACAAGGCTGAGTGAAGCTGTCAATGATGCCGAAATAAACGCGAAGCTGGACAGCTACGGACAGAGGCTGCAGGAGCTGCAACAGGGCAGTCGGCAGATATTGGATAATTTATCCGGACAGCCTGAGGAGCTAAAGGAGGCCGCGAGAAGACTTCTTGAAACCACCGAGCAATTCGGGAATTCTTATCAGTATCTGGAGCGCTATAAGGAGAGGGCTGAGAGGCTGACGGAGCTTTTGGAAAGCCTTGGAACCCTTTCGGACTTTGAGGAACGCCTGAAGAAGTATGAGGCTGAGCTTGAAACAGTATCCGGTACATTGGACAAGATAAAGAAACAGGAATTGGAAATCCGCAACATTCCAAATGTCTTAAAGGCCATGAAGGAATCCGTAACGGATCTCCAGAAGCAGTATATAGAGGCCGCGGCAGATTTGAGGGACCAGGGCAATGAAGCACTCACTGGTGTTCGAGGGGTCAAGGATTCTGTGAATAAGGCAGAGGAACTACAAAGGACACTGTCGGATCAGGTGGGATTTTTCAAGATTGGAATATATGCTCTTATCGTCATGAATACCTTGATGACTGTATTTATGATTATCTTCCTGATGAAGGAGTTTTTCTTTTCATGAGGCTATATGACAATTTGAGTACCATCGTCACCACGGGCCGCAAGGTTAAGGACAGCAGTATCGCGTTGGCAAAGGAAACAGCCCGTCGGCTGAATATTCCCTTTGTGCAGAGGCATACCGAATCCATAGCAGAGCTTCGGGAAAAGCATGGGGTGGATTTCGTGCTTGTCGCGAAAAAAGGACTGCTGGTGCTGGATACAAGAGATGGTGAGTTTTTCTTTCATCCCAATATGGCGCATCTTCGGCTGAAAAATCTGAGATTCGGTGATGGCAGGGACAACATGGTAGAGGCTATGAATCTGAAAGCCGGCATGTCAGTATTGGACTGCACTTTAGGTTTTGGTACTGATGCTATAGTGGCCAGCTTCGCGGTGGGTGAGAGTGGAAGTGTTACAGGTTTGGAGTCCAGTCCATTAATCGCGGAGGTTACGGGCTATGGCCTGGCCAATTACCATGCGGAAAACTATCCCATACAGGAGGCCATGAGAAGAATATGTACTATTCCATCGGACTATCTTGATTATCTCCGGCAGGCGGAGGATAATTCGTATGATGTGGTATATTTTGACCCCATGTTCCGCTATCCTCTGATGGAAAGCAGGAATCTGAATCCCTTGAGGCTGGCCGCGAATCACGATCCCGTTTCAAGGGAGGCTGTGAATGAGGCAATACGCGTGGCAAGGCACAGGGTGGTGCTGAAGGAAAACGCAAGGAGTGAGGAGTTCGAAAGACTTGGTTTTCCCATGATAGCCGGAGGGAAATACAGTAAGGTGCATTACGGTGTCATTGAGATTTAGATTTAGATTAGAGGTGCTGGCTGATGCGGTTTTATTTGAATGATATGCTCTATGCTATTTCCTACGCTCTGGACAATGTGGAGAGAGAATACAGGGGGATAAGTCTGCACCACGCTGAACGTGTCGCGTACATGTCAGTACAGATGGGGCGGGCTTATGGTTTGGATACTACGGCCCTGATGAATCTTGCGGTTGTGGGGGTTCTTCACGATAATGCCTTTACTGAGTATTATAAAATGCTGGATAAGATTCCAACTTTGATGGATGGCCGGCCGGGAATGAGTCCCGATGAGATGGCCGCGGCGATACGTCCCCATTGTGAGATGGGGGAGAGGAACGTGAAGGTACTGCCCTTTTATTCAGATATAAAGAACGCTGTGCTGTTCCATCATGAGAATGCTGATGGCAGCGGAGCCTTTGGGATTTCAGCTGATGAAACGCCCCTTTATGCCAGGCTTCTGCAGCTGAGTGACCAGTTGGACAATCAATTCATATTGGAATATGTGGATGAACACACCTATAAGAAAATCATAGATTATCTTGAGGAAAATGTAGACCACCTTTTCACAAGGGAAATGGTTGATTTATTCAGGTCAGCCTTTCCCGAACCCATGAAGGGAACATTGAGTTATGCCATGATTCGACAGATGCTGCAGGGGGATCTGCCACATGTGCTGGAGGAATACAACGCGGCTGACGTTCGGGGATTGGCTACGGTAATCGCCCGAATCATCGACTATAAGTCCAAATTCACCTGCACGCATTCCCTTGGCATTGCCCGTAAATCCAGCGAAATGGGGCATTATCTTGGCTATGACGAAGAACTTTGCACAAAACTATACCTGGCAGGTGCCCTGCACGATGTGGGCAAGCTGACGATTCCCTCAGATATTCTGGAGAAGCCGGATCGTCTTACCGAGCGTGAGTTTTCCGTTATGAAGACCCATGCCATCGCGTCCTGGAATATTCTCAGGACTATTGACGGCCTGGATGATGTGGTGGACTGGGCGTGTATGCACCACGAGAAGCTGAATGGCAGCGGCTATCCCTTCGGGCGTACGGCAGACCAGCTTTGCCGTAATGCGCGCCTGCTTTGCTGTACGGATATATATCAGGCACTTAGGGAGGAACGGCCATACAAAGAGGCCATCTCTCATGATCAGGCCATATCGGTTATGCGGGAAATGGTTGCTAATGGTCTCATAGACGCAGAGCTTACAGAGGCTATGGATAAATGCTTCTCGGGGAGGAATTGAGGTATGGCAATAGATTTACCGGCATCCTTTGAGGTGATAGCGAATATAGACTGGGACATGGTGAAAAACAAGGTTCAAGACTATGCTCCGGTGATTGAAGTTATAAAGAGTACATGGAGCCATGAAACTTTGCGTGAAATCGCGGAGGGAAAGGTTTTCGTTCCGGATGAAACCCTGAATGATATGTTAAAGAAGAATATTTCAGAGAAAAGTCCTATAACGATGCTGAAGGTTACCTCCAGAGATACAGGACGTCTTGAGATTTATGGGGAGACCAAGAATTTAGGCAGGGTTGAGCTTTCCGGCACCATTGAGGAATGTGTGCACAGGGGCGATAGTACCTATGTGAGCTACCGTGTCCGGGAAAGGGAGCTTTTGGATCACGGCCTTGGTTCATGGATTTTTTCGAGAATATCCATGTCCATGACTCAGAAAATAATGGGTGGATTGAAATTCTCGGACGATGTTCCCACCAAGATTCACGGCAATACGATTACGGTGGATCTATCCAAGATAGTGGGGGAGTCCGAGCTTTCAAAGACCGAGTTCCACGGCTACAGACTGGTGGATGTGGTTGGGATTGAGGGAGCGAAGCCCAAGGAGGGCGGAATCGAGATAGATACCAAGCTGAATGTTCCGGATAATATTAAGGAGCTCATCCTGGGAATACTGAAATAGAAAAACTCCGCTGTTCATTTTGACAGCGGAGTTTCTGCGATATCGGAATATCCGAATCTTATTTCATCTGTGCGGCAACTTCGGCAGCAAAATCTTCCTGCTTCTTCTCGATGCCTTCACCAAGCTGATAACGGGTGAACTGGAGTACCTTCACGTCTCCAAGCACATCCTTCACAGTCTTTTCGGTATCCTTTACGAAAATCTGCTCGTTGAGGCAGACTTCCTTGTAGTACTTGTTGATACGGCCTTCAACCATCTTATCGACGATTTTCTCAGGCTTGCCTTCTTCCAGAGCCTGCTTGCGGAGGACTTCCTTTTCATGTTCAAGATCCTCTGCCGCGACGCCACTGCGATCGACTGCTGTAGGATTAGCCGCCGCAATCTGCATGGCCACATCCTTGCCCAGCTCCTCAGAACCGCCGGTGAGCTCAACCAGAACGCCAATCTTTCCGCCCATGTGAATGTAGCTTGCGAGACGTCCCTCGGTCTGGTAACGCACGAAACGGCGAAGGGAAATCTTCTCTCCGATTGTGGCGGTAGCTTCGGTAATCAGCTCGGAAACCTTCTTGCCGTCAAGAACACTATCGTTGAGGGCATCAAGGTCAGCAGGCGCGGAAACGGCAATGTGCTCGGCAATCTTGCTCTCGAGGCTGCGGAACTGCTCATTGCCGGCAGCAAAGTCGGTTTCGCAGTTGATTTCTACCAAAACACCAGTCTTGGAATCTCCTGTCACATAAGCAGCAACAGCGCCCTCTGCGGCAATACGGCCGGCCTTCTTCTCAGCCTTTGCGATTCCCTTTTCACGAAGATAATCTATAGCCTTCTGCATATCACCATCAGTTTCGGTGAGAGCCTTCTTGCAGTCCATCATGCCTGCGCCTGTTTTCTCGCGCAGGTCCTTTACCATTGCAGCTGAAATAGCCATATTTTATTTCCTCCCCAAATTCAACCGTAATTAAGCTTCTTCTGTGTCCTCAGCAGACTCGTCCTCAACGTCCTGTCCCTGACGGCCTTCCAGAACAGCATCGGCCATACGCCCGGTGAGAAGCTTGACGGCGCGGATGGCGTCATCATTTCCGGGGATTACATAGTCAATCTCGTCGGGATCGCAGTTTGTATCCACGATTGCCACAATGGGAATATTCATCTTGCGAGCCTCTGCCACGGCAATACGCTCCTTGCGGGGATCAACCACGAAGAGAGCTCCGGGCAGACGGTTCATTTCCTTGATACCGCCAAGGTATTTCTTCAAACGGTCCATCTCATGACGAAGCTGCATGACTTCCTTCTTGGTCAGCACATCGAAGGTTCCATCCTCTTCCATGGTCTCAAGTTCCTTAAGACGCACTATACGCTTCTGGATGGTCTGGAAATTGGTCATCATGCCGCCCAGCCAACGCTCGTTGACATAGAACATGTTGGCGCGAAGGGCCTCTTCCTTGACGGCTTCCTGAGCCTGCTTCTTTGTACCCACGAAGAGTACGGACTTGCCTTCCTCAGCTACACTGCGAAGGAAGTTGTAGGCCTCGTCCACCTTACGCACGGTCTTCTGGAGATCGATGATGTAGATACCATTGCGCTCAGTGAAGATGTACTTAGCCATCTTAGGATTCCAGCGCCTTGTCTGATGTCCGAAATGGACACCTGCCTCTAAAAGTTGTTTCATGGAAATCACTGCCATGTTGGTGCACCTCCTGTTTTTTCTTCCGCGGTCTTCATCCGCTGCTTCACCGCAAATGCGGCACAGTACAGCACTCCGACCACGTGCTTTTTATTACACCAAAAGGCATTATATCACAGACAAGGCCGGAATACAAATGTTTTCTGGATGTAGGACGCTATTTTGCATTATATTTTGTTTTACTGTTGTTTTATGGCCGCTATCGTAATTGACAGACAGGAAATATTGATATAACATGTCAGTAAATGCGAAATTTGAGGAAAAGGGATGAATTTTTTGCGAAGATTATTACGAAACTGCCTCATTGGAATTGCTGTTATCTTAGTAATTGCTTTGTGTGTTATGGCATGGCTCTTCCACGGCAAGGGATCATCTGTGCCGGTCCTGAACTATCATCAGATAAATGATACGGCTAAAAACCCATTGACTGTCAATGTTGAGCAATTTGACGCCCAGATGAAGTTCCTTTCGGAAAATGGATATCACACTATTACACCGGATGAAATGCTGGACGCATGGGAAAATGGTACTGAGCTTCCCGAAAAACCGGTGGTCATCACCTTTGATGATGGATACGTAGACAATTTCAAGTATGCGTTCCCCGTTCTCCAGAAATATAATCTTAAGGCCACCATATTCCTGATTTCTGACTATCTGGAGGTTTATCCTAACTACGTTACCTGGGCTCAGGCCAAAACCATGCAGGATAGCGGCTTGATAAATTTTGAGAGCCACACATTGAATCATTCAAAATTGACTGAGCTTCAGTCCACGAGAGAGGTCCAGAATCAGTTGTTCGGCTCAAAGCAGGCCATTGAGTTCAAGCTGAATAACAGGGTGAAATACATAGCCTATCCCTGCGGTTCCTACGACCAGGATGTTATAAAGCTCACGGAAGAGGCCGGTTATCGTGGTGCTTTTACAGTCAACTATGGGTGGGCTGACCCGGAGGAATCCCATTACGTTATGGACAGGGTTCCGATTTTCGGCAACAATGAGCACACGTTGATGCGCTTTAAGCTCAGACTTGTGTTTGCTCCTGTGGTTGCCCCTTTGAGCCGTATGCGTGAAGCATTGACGGATGGAGGCTTTACACGATTGGCAAGCTTCATACCGGTACCTTGAAAGTTTCGTGACAGTTAAATAATATGAACGCCCCTGCTTGAGCCGTTGCTCAGACAGGGGCGTTTTGCTTGATACTAAAAAGCGAAATTCCCATTTACGAATACGGGAACCTCAGAGCCATCCTTCTTTATTCCGGTTATGGACAGATCTTCGGTACCCACCATGAAATCCTCATGGTTAAGGGAGTCGTTAAGTCCGCGCCGGATAAGTTCAACGGAATTCAGCTTTGAACCGTCTTTTATACAGGATGGGTATGCTTTTCCAAAGGCGAGGTGACAGGAGGCATTTTCATCGAAGAGGGTGTTGTAGAACAGCACGCCGCTTTTGGAGATGGGGGAGTCGTATTGCACCAGGGCAACCTCTCCAAGGTAGTTGGAACCGTCATCGGTTTCAAACAGCGCCTTTAGGTGTTCTTCGCCACGTTCTGCCGAATACTTCACCACACGTCCGTCTTTAAATTCCACACGGAACTTCTCTATGAGATTCCCCTGGTACACCAGCGGACGGGAGGCGAATACCACGCCGTTTACGCCATCACGCTTAGGTGCTGTAAAGACCTCTTCAGTTGGCATGTTTGCCACGAAAAGCGTGCCATCTTCAGAGTATTCCGCGCCGCCTGCCCAAATATGTCCTTCCGGCAGCTCTATCACCAAATCCGTACCCAACGAATTTTGATAGTGAAGGGAGTGGAAATCATGTCCATTAAGGAAATCCGCTGCCTTCGACAAGTTCTGTATGTGCCGCTTCCAGACCTCGACCGGATCATCTGCTCCTGAAATTCGCACGGATTGAAGTATTTCATCCCATAGCTTCTCTGCAGCCTGCTCCGGCGGAAGGTCAGGGAATACCTTTTTCGCCCAGCCCGCAGTTGGAACAGAGATAACGCACCAGGTGTTCCGGCTCTTCATAATGCGCTCGCGATACTCCACTAAGGCCATTCCGGCGGTTTTCTGGGCTGTCAGCAGGCGAGTGGGGGATATGCCATTGAAAATCTCGGGATCTCTGGCAGAAACGGAGAGGAAGGCAGCTCCTTCCTTGGCATAGTCCATGTAGAACCTGTAACGCCAGTCGGGAAACTCCTCAAAAACTTCTTCAGGCGCCTTTTCATATCTGAGCCGAGCAAACTTCTCATCGCTCCAGTTCATGACCACATCGTGAGCGCCGGCTTCATATGCTTCTGCGGCAGCGAATCTTGCGAATTCCGCGCATTCGATGGGGGAATTTATAATCAAGGTCTGTCCCTTTTGAATGTTGATTCCCGTTCTGACAGCAAGACGTGCCAGTTTAATCTGACTTTTTTTGTCCACAAGTCTTTCTCCCGTTCAAAATATAAATATCATTTACTAAATCGAATCTGTGTCGAAGCACAATGTAACAGGGCCGTCATTTATGGAAGCCACCTTCATGTCTGCGCCGAACTCCCCATGTTCCACCGTAAAGCCCATATTTTCGCAGGTTTCCATGAATTTCTCATATAGAGGTATTGCCTTGTCCGGTTTCGCGGCATGTGAAAAACCGGGACGCCTGCTTTTCAGGTCCGCGTAGAGGGTAAACTGGGAGATAATCAGCAGAGCCCCATCCACATCTCGGAGACTCAGGTTCATTTTTCCTTGGCTATCCTCGAAGACTCTGAGATTGCAGACCTTCTCCGCTAGACGTATCGCTTCGTGTTCTGAATCCTCGGGGCCGACTCCCAGAAGCACCAAAAAACCCTTTTCGATTTTCCCCGTAACCTGTCCACCTATTTCCACCGATGCTTTGCTTACTCTTGTCACTACCGCACGCACCTATTACCGGCCTCCTTATACGTCATCAAGAATCTGGTCGTAGATGAAGCCCTCTCTCACACCTGAATCACTGTAGATAATGGAGGAGCTTCCAAAACGTTTTGCAAGGACATCAGCTATTATAAGGCCGGGAATAAATGTCCTCAGACGATCGGGCACCGTCCGCATAAGAAGGATGCTGTCCTGTTGAGTGAGCTCATAGTCCCTTTGGAAACGACGTATTATGTCCGGAATGCGTCTGGCCTCTATGCGCTTGTTTCGGCTTCTGAGACCGTACATTGAGTTATACAGGGCAACCGCGGCCTTAAACGTGCCTCCTATGCCGCAAATCTGGGCATGGGAAACAGCCTGGAACTCTCCTACAGCCGCTATCGTGACCTCAGCCTCCGCGCGCATATCATCACATTCCGCCGCGGAGGGGAGTATACCTGTGGAATATTTAGTATGGAATGCGAGAGAGCCGATTGGGAGACTGACCTTTGCTTCTATTTCACGATGTATAAAATAGACTATCTCAGTACTGCCTCCGCCAATATCGATTAGAAGGCCGGTGTCTTCCACCAGATTATGGGTTGCCCCTATGAAGTCAAAGATTGCTTCTTCATCACCTGTGAGAATCCGCACACTGACACCGGTCCGCTGCTCAATCTCAAATACGGCTTCACGTCCGTTTTTTGAATTTCTCAAGGCGGCGGTGGTAAAGGCAGTGAATTCAGTGATATTGAAGCTATAGAGGAATTCCTTGAATTCCAGCAGAATCTCCACTGCTTTTTCAATGCCGCCTCTGGTCATGACACCGTTTTTTACATAGGAAGCAAGCCCCACAAGGTGTTTTTTCTTCATGACCATTTCTACCCGTTCGCCTTCCAGCTCATAAATAGCCATCCGTACGGTGTTGGACCCAATATCTATCATCCCATAGAGCATAAGCTTCCTCCCTTCTGATCGTATCTTATGAACCTCTGACTGAAATCGGCCAGATGATTCCTTGCTTCTGCTTCAGGATCGTAAATTGAAATAGAGACGCGGTATGGGGTTCGACCGCGCCTCTGTGGGATCCTATCTCTTCAGACCATGGCCTGTAATGGGAAGGACAACCTTGTAATTATCGGGTTTCCCTGCCTGGAAGTAGTTAAGGGCGCCTGCCAGTACCGCGGCAGAGGTGACCTCAACGTAGATTCCCCGGCTGCTCAGATACTGTTTTGCCTTAAGTATTTCCGTGTCTTTGACGGTGATTACATCGCCGTCACTGTTCTTGATGGCCTTCAGCATATCACTCATGCGCTTCGGTTTCTCAATCCTGATTCCATTGGCGATGGTAACCCGTTTTGGGGTTTCGGGAAGACCATGGAAGGCCTCGTAAAGGGGAGCGCATTTGTCGCTCTGAACCGCCACGAAATGCGGCATACGCCCTATTTCCTCGAAGCCATAATAGAGTCCCATGAGCATCGTTCCATTGCCCACCGGTATGAAAATGTAATCGGGAACATGGTCATCAAGCTGATGATACATTTCGTAGGCCATAGCCTTCATGCCTTCAAAGAAGAGGGGATTGTAGACATGGGAGGCATAATATGCGTCTCCAAGGTTCTGTTTTACGGCAGCACAGGCCTTCATACGTCCGTCAGGAACCTTAACTATCTTAGCGCCATAGGCTTCAATCTGCTTGATGATTTCAGAGGACACATCGTCCGGTACATAAACAGTACAGTCCATTTTTGCCGCGGCAGCGTAAGCGGCAATGGCAGAACCCGCGTTGCCGGCTGAATCCAGCATTATCTTATTGATGCCAAGATGATGGAGCTCATTGATAAGGGTATATGCGCCGCGGTCCTTGAAGGAGCCGGTGGGCTGCATGCTCTCCATCTTGAGCAGGAAATCCAGTTTCCCTACATCGAATTTCAGAAGAGGCGTTTCATGCTCGCCAAGGGTAATCTCATGCACAGGCTCGTCCTTGTCGGACTTGTGCAGCTGGAACATTCCTCCGCATTCGCACATATAAAAGCGGCTGTTAAGGGGATATTGCTTCTTGCATTTTTCACAGTAAAAATACATAGTGTCTGCCCTCCTCAAAGGTTCATCGAAAGACCATTTTTTGTATATATTCGTCACATTTCTGTTTTTTCCTTTTATTTTAAATAATATTACAATAAAAATCTAATGGATATTTCTAAAACCGTTTTCGTCACGACAGAAAAAAATAAGCTGCCGCGGCTGCGGCAGCTGTATGTCACTTTGATAAAGTAGTCTGGACACCGTATAGTACCTGATTAGATTTAGTCTGGATGTATACTTCGGTACCCGCGGGCAGGTCAATATTTTTTCCGTTCACAAAAATGCCCGTGATTACGCCAAGGGGTCCAAGAAGCGCCATACCAACGATTGAAGCGCCTGCCGCCATGGCAAGTTGATTCATTTCCTCTTTTGCTTCATCGCCTACAAAGGTATCAACGTAAGTGCCGTCGATAGCCTTTGTTTTCTTAAAGTCGACGATAACCTCAGCATCTCGGCCGAAATTCTTGGCCTGGCGCACCTTAGTCACAGAGCCTTCACCGGGCTCGCCCTTTGCAAAAACGAGATTGCCATCCACTATGACATCATCAATAACCTTAAAGTGGATAGTATCGCCCACTCTGAGATTTTTGGCATTTACCGGATCCACCAGGGCAACCTTTATAAGGGTGTTCATGGGAACCTCGGTGGGGACCATGGGAAGCGTCGAGTTGCCAAAGGAAAGCTCAGAAAGGCTTGAAAGACGGGAGGTAAAGGTTCCGCCATCCGTCTTTCCCTGAAGCTCCAGCTCCAAATCAGTCACACGCTGCTGAACAGACTTCATGCTGACCTCATGGGAAATATTCCATTCGATGGCGTTGATCTTAGCAAGCACAGAAGGGCCCGCCGCATTGTTGTATAGCTGGTCATAAATGGCATCAACCCTTGCCATAAGGCTGCCGTTCATATGGTTGCCATTGAAGTCTGTTTCAAGACGGCTGATTCTGTCCAGTAACGCGCCTGACTGTTCATTGCCATAGGCATCTGCCTCAATTGCGGCAAGCTTGTCCTGAACTGTCTGGGGAATCGCTGCTGAGCATACGGTCAAGGGAGTCACAGCAAGCATTGCGGCTAGCAGGGCGCTCAAACAACTTTTGTAGAACATCATTCTATCTCCTCTCTGGGTAAAGAATATACTCAACTATCTGCTGCATCATTGAACTTGGACCGTAATAGTGTTCTATGGGTGAGCCCTCGTTATATTCAAGCAATTCCTTGGTATCATAGGCAAATACTTTAGAATAGGCTATCTGATAGGTGCTTTTTCCAAGGTCGAAATGCATGCAGTAAAGATACATGCGGTTAGATGAGCCTTTTACCACGGCAATATTCGCGTTAATGTAGTTATCTCCATATTCAACGGAATTCAAATCCACATAATAACCTGTCTGACCCTCGGCATCAACAAAGTTCATACCGCTGACAGCGTAACAAGCTGAACTGGTATAGATTAAAAGTCCCAGAATCAGTGGAAAGACCTTTATTAGTCCCAAACTTCTCATCATCATACTAATCCTTTCCAGAATATTAGGGGCAACCATAATTGAGATATCAAATAAATTCAGGTACATTATAAGGAAAATCCCGCTTTACGTCAACCGGACTAGTGTAAGACCTCGTTCATATATGGACAAATGAATCGTTCGAGATGTAGTCATATGCTAGAAAGAGGAAGGCGGCGTAGCGGTGGCTACGCCAACTGACGATGACAACGCAGATGACTGCATATCGGGCGATTCATACAGATGTGAACGAGGGTTTACACTATTTTAGCAAATACGCGGCACAATATTTCCAAGTGGCATATCTACAATGCGTATGCCGCCGATTGTGGTGCGCAGCCCTACCTGTCCCGGGGCATCTGCTGTAACCTCACCGATTATACAGGCATCCTTTCCATACTTGCTGCGCCGCATTGCCTCTAGAACACAGTTCGCGCTGTCCGAGGGAACGAAGGCAACAGCCTTTCCTTCGTTGGCGAGATAAAGGGGGTCGAAGCCCAGGATATCACATACTCCCTGTACCTCGGGACGAATTGGAATGGCATCCTCGTCAATCAGGATACCGGTATTGGACGCGGAAGCTATCTCATTTAAGACGGCAGCAAGGCCCCCGCGGGTAGGGTCCCTGAGCACCGCTATGTTGGGCTCGGCCTTCAGCATTGCCTGTGTCAACTCGGCCAAGGGCGCGCAATCTGTTTTTATGCTATCGGGAAGCTCAAGCTTGTGCCGCTGTGACAGTATCGTCACGGCATGGTCACCCAAAAATCCCGAAAGCAGGATTTTCATGCCGGGCTTTACATGCTTTGGTGAAATATGCGTGTTTGGGAGTATTTCACCGACACCTGCGGTATTTATGAAGATTCCGTCTGCCTGTCCCTTCCCAACGACCTTTGTATCTCCCGTGACAATTGATACGCCTGCTTCGTCTGCCGCAAGGCGCATGGAATGGACTATGCGTTTAAGCTCATCCATGGAGAAGCCCTCTTCAATTATAACTCCCGCGGAAATATAGCGTGGAACCGCGCCGGTCATTGCAAGGTCGTTCACGGTGCCGCAAACCGCAAGCTTCCCAATGTCTCCTCCGGGGAAAAACAGGGGGCGCACCACATACGAGTCAGTGGTGAAGGCTATTTGCCCTTTCATACTGAGTATCGCTCCATCGTGAAGCTCGTTTAGCTGAGGATTGCCGAATTCGGGCAGAATTACCTCTTCCATGAGCTCCTGACTGATTTTTCCTCCGGCTCCATGAGCCAGGGTGATTTTATCCTTTGCCATATATGAATGTCCCCCTTCCGTATTTGTACCAGGCTGCGCAGACACCTTCAACCGAGACCATGCATGGGCCTATGGCATGGGTAGGTACACATGCCTTGCCGAACAATGGGCATTCAGGCGGGGTTACAATGCCCCGCAGCACTTCCCCGCAACGGCATGCGGTCCTTCTTGGTACCGAAACAGTGTCAATAGGGATGACCTTTTCTATGTCATAGTCTTCATAAGCCTGTTTCATTTGAAGGCCCGAAAGTGGAATGGTGCCGATTCCACGCCATTCCGCGTCCACGGGCTCATAAACCTGCTCGAGTATTTGCCTGGAAATGGGATTGCCTTCCTTGCGCACAACAGCGCCATATTCATTGCGAACGTCAAAGCGGCCTTCAGTCTTTTGTTGCATGAGCCTTACCAGGGATCTGAGGATTTCCAAAGGTTCAAAGCCTGTGACGATGCCGGGGATGTGATATTCATCGGACAGGAAGTTGAAAACGTCGGTTCCTGTAACGACCGCGACATGCCCCGGAAGGAGGAATCCATCCACGTGAACTTCAGGATCGTCCAGCAGCATGCGAAGGGCAGGAGGAACCAGCTTGTGGGCGGACAGCATGAAGATATTGGTGATTCCCTGCTGCTTTGCCGTCAGTATAGTGGCTGCGGCGGTAGGAGCAGTGGTTTCAAATCCCACCGCGAGGAAAATTACCTTTTTGTCCGGATTTTCCCTAGCAATCTGCAGGCTGTCCATGGGGGAATAGAGAATGCGGATATCTGCTCCATCTGCCTGGGCCTCTACCAGGCTTGAACTGCTGCCGGGAACCTTGAGCATGTCACCGAAGGTGGTAATGATAACATCTTCACGTTCAGCGTACGCGACAGACTTGTCGATATAGGTGTCAGGTGTAACGCATACGGGACAGCCGGGGCCGGAAACCAGCTCGATATTATCCGGAAGAAGCTGGCGTATACCGGCCCGAAAAATTGAGACAGTATGGGTTCCGCAGACCTCCATGAACCGCAGTCTGCCGTCGTGGTGTTTGGATAATCGGGCTATTTCCTCCACCATTTGACGGGCGATAGCCCTTTCCTGTTGTTTCTCCAAGACGAATGCTACCTCCTATTGAACAGTTCGAGGAGCGCCGTTCATTTCCGCCAGAAGGGCATTCATCTCCTCGACCTCCTTTTCTTCTACGACCTGCATGGCAAAGCCCGCGTGAACCAGCACATAGTCACCGGGCTTTGCCTCCGGCAGCAGCATCAGACTGATATCACGAGTAACTCCGGACAATTCAACCTTTGCAAGGTAGTCCTTAACCTCCAGCACTTTAGCCGGAACAGCTAAACACACAACAACCACTCCTTGAGATGGTGAAGCATCCGCCTATCACATAATATTGACCTCGGAGCCTCAAATATTTGGACAAATATATGTTCCACTACACAATTATAAGGTTAATGAAAAAAATGTCCAATGTTATTTGCGTTTAACGTTTTTAAACTCAGACTAATATGCACCTATGGGCTTATCTCAAGGGGCGTTGGCGCAATGGGGGGGCCGGAGAGGAAAAATTTTTCGTTTATGCAGGAATCCATTGGTGTTCGTCGAATATTGCTAGTTGGAATTGTTAAAGCGTTTGAAATATATCCTCATGAATTTCAAGCGTCGTATATCTTACGAAACGGGTGTATGCTCACAAGAATTTCATTTACAAGGAAGGATGTATAGCTATGAACATGAAAAAAATGGCTGCTGTAATGCTTGGCAGTATCCTGGCTGCGGGATTGCTTGTTGGATGCGGCGGGGGTGCCGATAAGCCACAGGCCAAGCCGGATAAAGCTTCCGAAGTGAAGATTGGTATACTTACGCACCTTAATGCCAGCGAAGAGAAGCTCAACGAGATCATGAAGAAGATAGACGAGGAATCCTCTGTTAAGTTGGCGAGGAATTATGTCTATTACGATATGCTGACATCCATGCAAATGGGGCTTGATTCGGGAAGTATACAGGAAATGAGCCTCTATTCGAGCGTAGCGAAGTACCTTTCAAGTCGAAATGATACTATTATGCCTGCTGAAGTGCAGGGACCGAAGCTTTCTGATTCCTTCTGCTGCGCTCTTAGGCAGGATGATACCACGCTAAAGGCGGAGCTTGACAAGGTAATCGTTGAAATGAAGCAGGATGGCACCTTGGAGCGCCTCACCAAGGAATACATAACTGATATTGAGAAGGGGCAGGAGCCTCCAGCAGTACCTATTCCCGTGACGGAGGGGGCGCCCACACTTAAGATCGCCGTTACAGGCGATTTGCCGCCCCTTGATTTGGTAAAGGCAGATGGGACGGCGGCCGGCTTCAACACGGCTGTATTGTCGGAGCTCGCG
This sequence comes from Selenomonas sp., assembly GCA_003518745.1. Classification (GTDB taxonomy): domain Bacteria; phylum Bacillota; class Negativicutes; order Selenomonadales; family Selenomonadaceae; genus UBA9786. The sequence goes on from DOYB01000177.1 coordinate 20,484, forward strand.
AAACGTCTTGGACGCAATGTGGAGATTATTCAGATTGACAGCGCCGCGCGTGCTTCAGCATTGGTGTCGAAGAAGGTCGATGTGGTGTTCTGGGCTGTGGTGCCCGCGAATAATTCCAAGTTACCCGCGGACATGGATAAGCCCTCAGGAATTGAACTGACTGAGCCTTACTACACAGATCAGATTATTCATGTAAAGAAGAAGTAAGAGGTTAATGGTGGGAATTACAGAGCTTGTGCACCATATCTTTATAAAGGATGGTGCTTGGCTGACCATTCTTAAAGGCCTGGCGACTACGGTGGAGATTTCCCTGCTGGCCTTATTGTTTGGAACTTTGTTTGGGGCGGTTTTGTGCTGCCTGAGATTGGGGCGGTACAAGCTATTACGGATAGCCGCCATGACGTACATATCCGTCGTGCGCGGCTGCCCGGTGCTCATGCTCTTGATGCTTTTGTTCTATGGAGTGCTTGCTCAGAGCAGCCTCTCGTCCATTACCGTGGCTGTTTTGGCATTTAGCCTGCATACGGCAGCCCATGTAGCGGAGCTCCTGCGTTCCGCTATGATGGCGACCGACAAAGGACAAATCGAGGCTGCGAGAACCTTGGGGTTTTCCGCGCTGCAGGCCTTTTATCTGGTTACCCTGCCACAGTTGACTCGTATTGCCCGTCCAGTATACCAATCCACTGTAGTGAATCTTATACAGTGGACCAGTGTAGTTGGATATATCACTATTACGGATTTGACCCGCGTAATCTATAATGTCGCTTCCCGCACTATGCAGCCTATGATTACCATATGTGGGGGAATGGTGCTGTACCTTTCTCTGTCATACCTGGTGTATGGAATCTTTTACTTGACAGACAAAAAGGGAGGCGAGGCCTGATGGGTATTATAGAGGTGGAGGGGCTTTGCAAATCCTTTGGAGATTTATCGGTACTTCAGAATGTTAATCTCAGTGTCAATGAGGGGGAGCGTATCTCTATAATCGGTGGGTCAGGCTGCGGGAAAAGTGTTTTCCTGCGCTGCCTCAACCTTTTAGAGATTCCGGATAAAGGCAGAGTACTGATTGATGGTAAAGAGATAACGGCTCCCGGTGCTGATGTGGATAATATCCGAAGAAGTATGGGGATGGTCTTTCAGAAGTTTTGCCTTTTTTCCCATATGAACGTCATTGATAACCTCTGTCTTGCCCCCACGAGGCTTCTGGGGATGAGCAGGGAGGATGCGGAAAATAAAGCCCACGGCCTTCTCAAAGAGGTGGGGCTGGTATCCAAGAGGGAGGCTATGCCCCTTACGCTTTCAGGGGGACAGCAGCAGCGAATCGCGATTTGCCGTGCTCTGATGATGGAGCCGAGAGTGCTTCTTCTCGATGAGCCAACAAGCGCGCTTGACCCGACGATGGTGGGTGAGGTTCTGGCGGTTATACGTCTTCTCGCGAAGAAAAATCTCACGTTTCTTATCGTCACTCATGAGATGAGCTTTGCCAGGGAGGTTTCGGACAGGATTCTCTATTTTGCCGATAGGGGCATATATGAATCAGGAACTCCGGAGGAAGTATTTGACCATCCAAAACGGGAAAAGACAATTGCGTTCATAAATAAATATCGATACTATGGTTGTGAGATATCAGATAAGAATGAATTCGATCTTATGTCGGTACAAGGTGGTATATGGACCTTCGGGGAACGATATGGCTTGTCTGATAAACGTATTTTGAACCTGCAGCTCTGTACGGAGGAATTGATATACGAGTTCATGGATGTGTGCTACCCGGAGCAGAACAAGGTGGATATTAAGCTGGATATCACTTTTGCGGAGACTACCGGTAAGGTTCATATTGAATTTGTATGCGGCGGGAAGCCTTATAATCCAGTTACCGTCGATAAAGCCGGTGATGATTTTTCCGACTCATTGGGAGTTATAATAGTGAAAAAAATTTCCAGTGATATTGGATATGAGTACGCGGGGGATAAGAACAGGGTTTGGATTGAGCTGTAGGCGGTTTGCTGACATAAGTTTTTGCCTGAAGGGCACCTGTATCGGCACCGTCTGGCAGGTGCCTTTTGCGGTAGGCAGGTTTAGCAGGTATTTGAATATTATTTTGCGGGGAGAGGGATATCATGCTGACGTTGGAAGTGTTGGAAAATTTCGGCGTAGATACAAAAGAGGGTCTTAACCGTTGCATGAACAATGAGGGCTTTTACTTCAGGATGATTAAGCTTGGGCTGTCTAATGCGTATTTCGATACATTAGGAACGGCTTTGGAAGGAGGAAATATGGAGGAGGCATTTGAAGCCGCCCATGCGCTGAAAGGGGTTATAGGCAATCTGGCCCTCACTCCGATTTATGACCCACTTGCTGATATGACTGAGATGCTGAGGGCAAAGAAGCAGGCGGATTATGTAGAAATTTACCGTCCTATAAAGGAGATGCGTGATAAACTGCTGGGTATGCTAAACGGCTGAAATCTGTCATGTTTGGCATGGAAGGACTGGGAGTTTCCGCTTTGAGGTTTTTGTATAGAAATCTCATATAATTTGATATAAAAAGCAGGAATTCAACTTTCGATATCGAAAGAAGTATAAAAGAGGTATGACAGTCAAGATATATTATTTTTGAGGAGTGACCAAAATGGCAAAAATCAGAATCCATAATATGATGTTCTACGGTTTCCATGGTTTTTATGAGTATGAGCGTGAACAGGGACAGAAGTTTTTCATAGACGTGGAACTGGAAACCAAAAATGATCAGGCTGTGGAGACAGACGATATCAATGATGCTGTTGATACGGCTGTAGTTTATGGCATTGTCAAGGACGTGACGGAGAATAAGCGCTTCCAGCTCTTGATGGCATTGGGTGGCCATATAGCCGATAAGCTTTTGCAGAAGTATTCTAAGGTCAAGAGCGCGACGGTATGCATTCGTAAGCCCTCTGTGCCTATTTCGGGACCAATTGATTATGTAGAGGTAGAAACTACCCGTACAGCAGAGTAAAAGAAAAACATAATCCTGTCGGATGTTTGAAATTTTCAGACATTCGGCAGGATTTTTTGATGAATTGTTTTAATTTGGCTGCCGGGTATTGCATGTTATATTCCTTTTTTGTATGATATGTAATTATCCTGCATTAACTGTGCTGAATTCGGTTAGTTGCAGCGTTAAGACCGTAATCCATATATGTATATAACGGGTATTGGAGTTGAACTGATGGAAAATTTTTTTCTTGCGGCCCTTGCGCGGGCAAGCGGGGTCGGCAGCAGGCAGCTGCGGAAGCTGCTCGATGAATTCGAGAATGCTGAGACGGTATGGAACCTCACCAGGGAGGAGCTTCTGGATTGCGCTGCTTTGCCTATTCATGTGGTTGAGGCCATAGTCAGCTATCGAAAAGATTTTCCGGATGATCCCAAACAACTGCAAGAGGCCTGCGTTAAACAGGGAATCAAAACGGTCAGTCTGAAGGAACCGGAATATCCGGAAATTTTGAAGCAAATATCCGATCCTCCTGTAGTGATATACTATAAGGGGACATTGGAACCTGCTGCCGCGCGATTGGCTATTGTGGGTTCAAGAATGGCCAGCCCATATGGTGAAGGGGTGGCAAAGGAGTTCGCGGAAAGACTGGCGCGGGCCGGATTTACCATTGTCAGCGGAGGTGCCAGGGGAATAGATACCTTTTCCCATATAGGGGCCCTTAAGGGAGGACGGACTATCGCGGTTTTGGGATGCGGTGTGGATGTGGTATATCCTTCAGAAAACAGGAAGCTCTTTGGGGAAATAGCTGAGAAGGGAGCTATAATATCCGAATATGGGCCGGGTACAAAACCCTTTCCGGCGTTTTTTCCCGCAAGAAACCGCATAATAAGCGGTCTTTCCAGGGGAACGATTGTGGTTGAGGCTGCTGAAAGAAGCGGCTCACTCATTACCGCGGAGCTTGCTATAAGCGAGGGGCGGGATGTATTTGCCATTCCGGGTACTATTTACTCCAAGACCAGCAAGGGCTGTCATAGGCTTATTCAGCAAGGGGCACAGCTTGCTTCATGCGTGGAGGACATATTGGAGGAGTATGGTGTATGTGAACCTAAAACCTCGAAGTCTTCCAAGAAAAAATTGCCAGAAATGACACCTGAGGAAGCTGCTGTCTACAGAGTGCTGTCCGATGTGCATCCGCTGTCCATGGATGAGGTCATATACAATCTGCATGGAGCCCCTGTATCGAATGTGTCATTCTTGCTGTTGCAGCTAGAGTTGAAGGGCTATGTAAAGGAAAATAAAATGCACGCGTACCTGCGTGCGGAAAGGGTGTGAAATCTTGGCAGCCAAAGCATCGGCCAAGACCGCAGCGAAAGCAAAGCAGAAGAGAACTTTGGTGGTGGTTGAGTCACCGGCAAAGGCAAAAACCATCGAAAAATATCTGGGCAGGAAGTTCATGGTACGCGCTTCTATGGGACATCTCAGGGACCTTCCCAAAAGTCAGTTTGGCATAGACGTGGAGCATGATTTTGAACCCAAATATATAAATATTCGTGGCAAGGGTGATTTGATCAAGGCACTGAAGAAGGACGCCAAGAACGCTGACAAGATTTTTCTGGCAAGCGACCCTGATCGCGAGGGAGAAGCTATTGCCTGGCATTTGGCACATATTTTGGGGATAAACCCGGAGGATGCCTGCCGCATTGTGTTCCATGAGATAACGAAGCCCGCTATTCAGGAAGCAGTGAAGTCTCCACGGCCAATCGACATGGCAAGGGTTGACGCGCAGCAGGCAAGGCGGCTTCTCGATCGTATCGTTGGATATAAGCTGAGCCCTTTGCTATGGCGCAAGGTCAGGAAAGGGCTTTCGGCTGGACGTGTTCAGTCTGTTACGGTGAAGCTCATTTGCGACCGTGAAAAGGAAATACAGGCCTTCGTATCGGAGGAATACTGGACAGTCAATTTCAAGCTGAGAAAGGGAAAGTCTTCCATGTTCGAGGCTGAATTGACTCACGTGGACGGAAAGAAGCTGTCCCTTTCAAATGAGGACGAAACGAATGCCCTTCTTAAGGAATTGGAAAGGGAAGATATCGTTGTAAAGGATATCAAGAAGAGCCAGCGACGCCGCAAAGCATCAGCCCCATTCACCACCAGCAGTATGCAGCAGGATGCTGCCCATAAGCTGGGTTTTACTTCCCGTAAGACTATGATGCTGGCTCAGCAGCTATATGAAGGCCTCGAACTGGGAAAGAGGGGCCCCGTGGGTTTGATTACCTACATGCGTACGGATTCCACCCGTATATCAGAGCTGGCTCAACAGGAGGCCAGGGATTTCCTTACGGCGCGTTTCGGAAGCGAGTATGTGCCGCAGAAGCCGAATATATACGCGACCGGAAAGAAAGCCCAGGATGCACATGAGGCTATTCGTCCAACCAGCATAGAACTTACACCGGATGTGGTAGAGCCCTTCCTGTCTAAGGATCAGCTAAAGCTGTACAGCCTTATTTGGCAGCGTTTTGCCGGTAGTCAGATGTCAGCGGCAGTGTATGATACGATTTCAGTACAGCTGGAAGCAGGCACTCGTTTCCGGGCAAAGGCCGCGGGATCTAAATTGAGATTTCCGGGCTTCACGGCCGTATATGGAGGCTCTGACTCAGGAAAGAAGGAAAAGGACGTGACCCTGCCGGATATGGAGCAAGGGGATGTTCTGACTGTTGTGAAATTCCTTCCTCAACAGCACTTTACCGAACCACCTCCGCGTTACAATGACGCTTCTTTGGTAAAGACGCTAGAAGAAAAGGATATAGGACGTCCAAGCACATATGCGCCAATCATTGAAACGATTCAGGCCAGAGGCTATGTCCAACGTGTAGATAAGCAATTCCGCCCAACAGAACTTGGCTTTGTGGTTCTGGATATGCTGGAGGAATATTTCAGGGATATAGTGGATGTTAAGTTCACGGCCGGAATGGAAAACGAGCTGGACGAAATCGCGGAGGGGAAATTGCAGAAAGAAGAAGTTCTTTCCGAATTCTATACTCCATTTGACGAGACTCTGAAAAAGGCTGATGAGGCCATAGGTCATGTGGAACTTCCGGTGGAGGAAACGGACGAAATCTGTGACCTTTGCGGCCGCCGGATGGTTGTCAAGCAGGGGCGTTTCGGAAAATTCCTGGCATGTCCGGGCTTTCCCGAGTGCAGGAATACGAAACCGCTTCTGAAGGATACCGGCGTGAAATGCCCCAAATGCGGCGGGCGCATTGTTGAACGGCGCACGAGGCGAGGCAGGAGCTTCTTCGGCTGTGAGAAATACCCTGAGTGTGACTATACAACATGGGATGTTCCTCAAATGGAGACGTGCAAGAGCTGTGGCGCCTTCATGCTGAAGCATAGCTATCGAAATGGCAGGGTTCTGATGTATTGCAGCAATGATGCCTGCGAAAGCCGTAAGGACAATCCGATAAATGCTGAATTGGAAAAAGCAAAAAAGAGAGCCGAGTCAAAGACAAAGGAATCAAAGTAGGGGTTTCAAACGATGAAGCCGCAATAGATTAAAGCAGGGAGCAGTACCATGAAGAGAATCATCATCGTAGGTGCCGGACTGGCAGGCTCAGAGGCCGCATGGCAGGCAGCGAAGCGGGGGGCAGAGGTCGTTCTTTATGAGATGAGGCCGGAAAGGATGACACCGGCGCACAAAACCTCGGGCTTTGCTGAACTGGTGTGCAGTAATTCCCTTCGGGGAGCGGGTATGGAGAACGCGGTTGGGGTGCTGAAGGAGGAAATGCGTATCCTTGGCTCCCTGATAATGGAGGCCGCGGATGCCACAGAGGTTCCCGCAGGCGGAGCTCTGGCAGTGGACAGGGAGGGCTTTAGCCGGTACATTACTGATAAGCTGGAGTCACATCCCAATGTGACGGTACTTCGTGAGAAGCTGCACGATATTCCGCCAACTGATGAACAGGTGGCTATAATAGCCAGCGGGCCGTTGACTGATGGGGCATTGGCGGAGTCCATAGCCGCTCTCACAGGAGAAGGTTCCTTTTACTTTTATGATGCCGCGGCTCCCATTGTAACCTTGGACTCCATTGATATGTCGAAGGCCTATCGTGCGTCACGCTATGGCAAGGGGGAGGCCTCATATATAAACTGTCCCATGACGAAGGAGGAATATCTCCATTTCTATGAGGAGCTCATTCATGCTGAAATGACACATACCCATGAATTTGAAAAGGAAATCTTCTTCGAGGGCTGTATGCCTGTGGAGGTTATGGCATCAAGAGGAGAGGATACCCTTCGGTACGGTCCCTTGAAGCCCGTTGGCCTGGAGCATCCGGAAACAGGTGAGCTGCCATACGCGGTAGTTCAATTGAGGCAGGACAATGCGGAAGGAACACTGTACAATATAGTGGGGTTTCAAACGCATTTGAAATGGCCAGAGCAAAAAAGGGTATTTGGGTTGATTCCGGGACTTGAGAACGCGGAGTTTATGCGCTATGGAGTTATGCACAGGAATACCTTTCTGAATGCTCCAAAGCTGCTCCTGCCCACCATGCAGTATAAAGGCAGGGAAAATCTCTTTTTCGCGGGTCAGATGACCGGGGTCGAGGGCTATGTGGAGTCGGCCGCGTCGGGACTGATAGCCGGGGTAAATGCCTTTAGGATTGTTTCAGGGGATTCTCCTATGGTCTTTCCTAAAGAGAGCTGTCACGGCGCATTAGCCAACTATATTACAACGGCGGATCCGGAGCATTTCCAGCCCATGAACGTAAATTTTGGTCTTCTGCCGCCCTTGGCAGAAAAGCTTCGTCCGAAAAAGCTCAAGAAAGCCAAATTGGCAGAACGGGCTTTGGAAGCAATTCATAACATACAGCATGTCTAGAATTACGGCCTTGCTAAAGGAGGAAACTAAATGGATATGACCTTTCATGCTACAACAATCGTAGCTGTCCGGAAAAATGGGAAAACGGCTATAGCCGGAGACGGACAGGTAACTTTTGGGCAGAATACTGTAATGAAGGCAAATGCCAGAAAGGTACGCCGCCTTTATCACGATAAGGTTCTGGCCGGTTTTGCCGGCTCTGTGGCAGATGCCTTCACGCTCTTTGAGAAGTTTGAGGCGAAGCTGGAATCCTACCACGGGAATCTTCAGCGTGCTGCCGTAGAGCTTGCGAAGGATTGGCGAACAGACCGCATACTGCGCAAGCTGGAGGCGCTCCTCTTGGTGGCGGATAAGGAAACGATTCTGATGGTTTCCGGCAATGGGGAGGTCATTGATCCCGACGGTGATGTGGCGGCAATTGGCTCCGGTGGATTCTACGCCCTTTCCGCCGGCCGCGCGATGGTCAAGCATACTGATATGACAGCCGCGGAGATAGCAAAGGAAGCGCTTTCTATCGCGGCAGATATATGCGTTTATACTAATCACAACATCAAGGTAGAGGAGCTGGACTAATGGACAAGGATAAAATCGGCGTAAATGAACAGACTCCACGACAGATTGTGGAGGAATTGGACAAGCATATTGTTGGACAGTCTGAAGCAAAGCGTTCAGTAGCCATCGCGCTGCGTAATCGTTGGAGAAGCCGTCAGCTGCCCGATGCGATGCGGGATGATGTTATTCCTAAAAACATCTTGATGATTGGCTCCACCGGTGTCGGAAAAACCGAGATTGCCCGGCGTCTTGCGCGTCTGGTCAAGGCGCCCTTCATTAAGGTTGAAGCGACAAAGTTCACTGAAGTTGGTTATGTGGGACGTGACGTTGAGTCTATTATCCGCGATTTGGCTGAGATTGCCGTGCGTATGATACGTCAGCAAAAAACTGAGGAGGTCAAGGAAAAGGCTGAACAGCTTGCGGAGGAACGTATCCTGGATGTGTTCGTCCCTGAGCCCAAGAAGTCCAAGAATCCTTTGGGACGTCTCTTTGGCAATGATGAAGAGGATGAGAAGGAAGCTGAGGAAAAGCCTGAGGAACCGAAGTATCAGGCAGGACGGGAATGGGTCAGGAAAAGGCTTGCCAAGGGCGAGTTGGAGGAAGAACTCATAGAGATAGATGTTGAGGAAGCATCTCGTCCGATGGTGGGTATGTTTTCCGGTTCAAGCCTTGAGGGCATGGGTGACAATTTGCAGGACATGATTGGAAATCTTATGCCAAAACGCCGTAAGAAGCGCAAGGTTACCGTATCGGCTGCCAGAAAGATTTTTGCCCAGGAGGAAGCCGATAAACTCATAGATATGGAGGATGTGGCGGAAACTGCCGTTCAGGTTGCTGAACGCAGCGGAATCGTCTTCCTCGATGAAATCGACAAGGTGGCGGTAAAGGACGGAGCCTCAGGACACGATGTTTCCAGAGAAGGCGTGCAGCGGGATATACTTCCCATTGTTGAGGGTTCTACCGTTATGACAAAATATGGACCGGTTAAGACGGACCATGTACTGTTCATAGCCGCGGGTGCCTTCCATACCGCAAAGCCCTCTGATTTGATTCCGGAACTTCAGGGACGCTTCCCTATCAGGGTTGAATTGAAATCCTTGAGGAAAGAGGATTTTGAGAAGATTCTTACTGAACCGCAGAACGCCCTTATTAAACAGTATGAGGCTCTTTTAGCGACGGAGGGCATTGAGCTTTCTTTTGACAATAGTGCTATCAGCCGCCTTGCTGAGTTGGCCTGCGACGTAAATGACCAGTCGGAGGATATCGGTGCCCGCAGGCTTCACACCCTTCTGGAAAAGCTGTTGGAGGACGTTTCCTTTGACGCCCCTGATATGGAAGATAAAAAGGTTGTAGTCGACGCAGCCTACGTGGATCAGAAATTAGCTGATATTGTTGTTAACAGGGACCTGTCTCAGTATATTCTATAAAAGAATAAGCTATCGAAAGTATGATGGGAATCTTAGGATTTCCATCATATTTTGCTAAGAGGGCCTAAAAGGCAAATAAAAAAGGAAACGGTTTGTTGCCGTTTCCGCAGCCGCTATTAATGTCCTTTCGTACCCTCACTCGTGCTCATCTTGATTCGCAACTACGCCGAATTCTTTCTCATAGCCCTCAATACCCTGCTTGATGAAATATTCCAGTTGTGAATTCAAGGAGCGCAATTCTTTCTCTGCGATGATTTTCAGCTTGCTATGGGCTTTTTCATCCAGACGTAGCTGTAGGGCTATCTTTCTACCAGCCATAATCACTTCTCCTTTCTTTGCCTACGATATCACTATGATATCAAACTTTAAATAGAATAAATAGTGTTATAGTGAAACTATTTTGATGATATGGCCAAAATAATATTGAAAAATTATCTAATTTATGATATAGTTTCAGTATAGTATCGCGGTATTGTCAAAGGGGAGGGAGAATGTGGTCACAACGACAATAAGGTTTCCCGATGGTCTTTATCAGCATGTTTCGGATTATGCTGAAGTGAATGATCTCAGTAAAAATCAGGTAATAAAAATGGCCGTCAGGGAATTTTTGGAACGAAAGGGTGTTCACGTCTACAGAGAAACTGATCAGGGCGAGTTAACCAGTGAGAAAAATTGACAATATACCCTTTCTTATATATCGTTTATTTATTGTTTTTTCTTAAGTGCGATTTAGGTGTTTTTTACTCTTTCTTTTTGTTAATCGAAGCGTATGCCATATTTGTGTGGCCCTTGTCTCTGCAAGGGTCTTTTTTGCGTGTCTACCTTATTTTTTCATTAAATTATCATGAAACAAGAAAAATTAACTGGAGTAATGAACAATAATAAGCTATAATTGAATAGCGGCTGAATAAGCACATGTTGATATCAGGAATTACAGCAGTGATGGCGAACAGAGTCATCTATAAGGTTATTATTACAAAGGAGAATAAGATGAAGAAATATAATGTTGCGATTTTAGGTGCCACAGGAGCTGTGGGTCAGGAATTTCTTAGTCTGATTGAAGAGAGGAATTTTCCCTTTGCAAATTTGAAGATGCTTGCCTCCAAGCGCTCCGCCGGGAAGAAGATTTCTTTTATGGGGAAGGAGTATACTGTTGAAGAGGCAACGGAGGATTCCTTCAAGGATGTGCAGATCGCGCTTTTTGCGGGTGGTTCTGCCAGCAAGGCATTTGCTCCCGCGGCAGTAAAGGCTGGGGCTGTTGTAATAGATAATTCAAGTACCTTCCGCATGGATCCCGAGGTTCCCTTGGTTGTTCCTGAGGTCAACCCACAGGCAATCGCACGGCATAAGGGTATAATAGCAAACCCTAACTGTTCCACCATAATAATGGTAATGGCACTGAAGCCCCTTTATGACGTGGCTAAGATCAAGCGGGTAGTTGTCTCCACCTATCAGGCAGTTTCCGGAGGCGGCAAGGAGGCTATGGCCGAGTTGGAGCAGCAGGTTCAGGATATTGTGGCGGGTCGTGAGGTAACTGCCAATATACTGCCGGGTGCGGCGCTTGCGAAGCATTATCAGATTGCCTTCAATCTCATTCCGCAGATTGATGTCTTTAAGGAAAACCTCTATACAAAAGAGGAAATGAAAATGATTGACGAGACGAAAAAAATCATGGAAGATGATTCCATGCGCATTACGGCAACTACTGTCCGAGTACCCGTCTATCGCAGTCATGCGGAATCAGTTAATGTGGAGTTCGAGAGTGAGGTTACTGAGGACGCTGCTAAAAAGGCCTTGGCCAATTTCCCCGGAGTTATCCTGCGGGATAATCCTGACGAAATGGAGTACCCGATGCCCTTGGAGACTTCCGGCAAAAACGATGTGGAGGTCGGTCGTTTGAGGAAGGATTATTCAATCGAGAATGGGCTCAATTTCTGGGTATGCGGCGATCAGATACGCAAGGGTGCCGCGCTTAATGCGCTGCAGATTGCAGAGTATATGATTAAGAATGATATGATTTGATTCACAGGAGTCGGATAGGCCTGAATCTGAATTATTTGATTAGGAGGGAAACCAATGGTCAGTGATGAAACTATGATGTTCCAATTTGGAACAGAGGAGAACAAAGCAGAGACGATTATAAGAAATGCATGCGAGGCCATGGAAGAAAAAGGATATAACCCCATCAATCAGTTGGTCGGTTATCTGCTTTCCGGGGATCCTGCCTATGTAACCAGCCATAAGGATGCCAGGAGCCAGATTCGCAAGCTGGAACGGGATGAGCTGCTTGAAGAGCTGGTTCGTGCCTATCTGGAGAAAAAGGATTGAAAAGATATATTGCTTTAGATGTGGGAGATCGTACCATAGGGATTGCTGTCAGTGATATGCTGGGGATTACGGCCCAGGGGGTTGAGACAATACGGCGGAAATCCCTTTCGGAGGATCTCAAGAGACTTGGCGAATTGATGCAATCCTATGAAACAACAGCGCTTGTTCTTGGTTGGCCTAAAAACATGGATGGAACAGAGGGAGAACGTTGCAGGATCGTCAAGGAATTCGCGGAAGAAGTGAAAAAGGTATACCCTGATGTGGAGACCTTTTTCCAAGATGAGAGGCTCTCCACTGTGGCGGCTGCAAAGGCCTTGATTGCAGCAGATGTAAGCCGGAAAAAACGAAAAAAGGTAATAGACAAAATGGCTGCCGTCCATATCCTGCAGGTTTTTTTGGACGGCAGGGCTAGGATTCACTGTGATTTATAGAAGGAGGCAGTTTCTATGGCAGATATGAAGGATTTGCAGGAACCGGAGGATGATATGCTTGTTGTCATGACAGATGAAGATGGCAATGAATATTATTATCAGGAAGAAATGATAATCCCCGTAGGTGATGATAAGTATGCGCTTCTAGTCGGTATCCACGGCGAAGATGAAGAGCACGAACATGGTTGCGGCTGTGGCTGCGGTTGTGAGGATGGCGATGATGATGTTATCATTGCTAAAGTCGTCACAAATGAGAATGGAGAAGAAGAATACATAGAGCCGACTGACGAAGAGTTCGAGCTTGTTCAGAAGGCGTATGATGCTCTTGTTGCCGATGAAGAAGAGGAATAAATCTACACGCCAAATCAATTGAATTGTTAGCTTTAGGAGAAGCCCTGTGGCAAGGTGAATTATGTCATCTGCCGCAGGGTGTTTTTGAATCTTGAATGTCTGCATCCAGAGATGCTTATGCAGGAGAAAGAGTTATGCTGTCGAATTTTCAATTATGAAGGGGGATGATTTCCTTGAAGTACAAGGCCGCGATATTTGATTTGGATGGAACTCTGATAGACTCCCTTGAGGATTTGGCTGACAGTGCCAACGATACAATGACTTCCTTTGGATTTCCGACACATACGGTAGAAGAGTATCGATATTTTGTGGGGAATGGGCCGAGAAAGCTGATGGAGCGCTGCCTGCCTAAAGAACATTCTCAGGATGCCAAAATAATAGATGAGGCATTGAGCCGGTACAATGCCTGCTACAAGGAGCATCTGTTCGGCAAGACAAGACCCTACGATGGAATAATGTCTATGCTTGAGGCATTGCGTGAGAAGGATATTCCACTGGGAATATGCACCAACAAGCAGCAATTTGCCTCGGACGCAATAGTGGAGAAGATGTTTCCTTCGGGTATGTTCCGAATGAACCTTGGGGATATGCCGGGGACTCCCAGAAAGCCTGACCCCACCAAAACCCTGCAGATTGTTACGGCGTTTGGGGTAAAGCCGCAGGAAACAGCGTATTTGGGAGATTCCTCGACTGACATGGAAAACGCGATAAATGCCGGAGTTTTTGGGGTCGGTGTAAGCTGGGGCTTCCGCCCTGAGCAGGAGCTTGTGGAAAGCGGGGCAAAGCTGATAATCCACCATCCCATGGAGCTGCTGGCAAAGCTGGATTTTTGAGATAATTGTCAGCACAAATTTCATCTAAGATAGGAGCAGCTATGAAAGTCAACATTCCTGTAGAAAAGGGCAAATCCTACGATATAGATATAAACAGCCTTGGAACCAATGGGGAGGGCGTTGGACGTTATGAGGGATTCACCGTCTTCGTGCCAGGAGCGCTGCCCGGAGAGCGGGTAAAGGTAAGAATCGAAGAAG
>DOYB01000062.1 GCA_003518745.1 Selenomonas sp.
CTTCTATAAGCGGGAGAGGTTCAAAGACACCCTTCTGAGTGAATCCCGGTTCACTTGTTTGCCTTGCAAAGCACTGTACAATTGTGCTAAAATCACCATTGGAGTATTGTATATTTTGACTATTTGAAGCGGGATATACCGCATATGAAGGAGGGTATTATTTGTTTACAGAGAAGAAAAAGGTCTGGGCTGTAGCTGCTGCCCTGATGCTTGCCTCTACACCTCTGATTGGTGGATGCGGTGATGATCAGGCACAGCAGCAACAGCAGCAAGCGAAGACAGTCAAGGCTATGATGGCCTTGAGGCAGGACACTCCGCTGACCTCAGAGTATGCCGGCCAGATTGTTGGCAAGGAAGAGGTCAAAGTACGGTCCAAAGTAAGCGGCAACGTGGTAGATAAGTTAGTGTCAGGAGGCCAGTTCGTAGTTGAAGGACAGCCCCTGTTCCGCATCGACTCCCGCCAGTATGAATCAGCGGTGCTGCAGGCTCAGGCTACACTGGCTCAGTCCGTAGCTACACTCAACAACGCCCAAACGGATCTCTATCGTTACCAGGAGCTTCTGCAGCACGATGCCATCGAAGAACAGAAGGTCGCGACCCAGAAGGCTAATGTGGATGCCTATGAAGCCGCTGCTGCCGCGAATGCCGCTATTCTCAGAAAGGCTGAAGAGGATTTGGATGACACCATAATCTTCGCTCCCATGACAGGACAGCTTTCCGTGGACGATGTGGCTATCGGTACCTTTGTGTCAGCGGGCAACACCACTTTGGTGACAATCGGCTCTTCAGACCCGGTTTACGCCCAGTTCAGCATTTCCGAAACGGAATACCTGAGATTCATGAACCTTCACAGCATGCAGCCTGAGAGCACCATGCATCCCATTTCAGTGTATATCACCCTTTCCGACGGCACGAAATATCCCATTCCCGGGCGAATCGTAGAGACGGACCGCGCCCTTGCCGACAACACGGGGACACTCACTCTCAAGGCCATATTCGATAATCCTGATGGCATACTGCTGCCCGGCATGTTTGCCAGAGTCACCCTTACAGGCGAAGTAATTCCCAATGCCATCCTGGTTCCCCAGCGAGCGGTACAGCAGCTCCTTGGAAAGTCCTTCGTCATGGTTGTAGGGCAGGACAATAAGTCTGAGGCCCGTACTGTCACACTTGGCGAAAAAATTGGAAGCTATTATATTGTCAAGGATGGCATTTCTGCCAATGACGTGGTTGTCGTAGAGGGCCTCACCAATCTGCGTGAGGGCATGCCCTTGAACGTAAACATGGTAACTGCTGAGGAAATGGGCTTCTCACTCAAGACTGATACGACACCCTTCGTAGACAGCAAGCCCAAATCGGATGCTTCCAAAAAGTAAGGGGGCGTTTACTTGTCGAAGTTTTTTATCCATCGACCAATTTTTGCCATCGTCATATCCCTTATAATCGTTCTGGTGGGCATCCTGGCCGGTGTGCAGCTGCCGATAGCCCAATATCCTCAGATTTCACCTCCGACTATATCCGTCGCTACCAACTACACGGGTGCTAACGCGGATGTTGTCAATGAGACGGTGGCGCAGGTTATAGAGCAGCAGGTCAACGGCACCCAGGGCATGGATTACATGAGCTCCAACTCTGACGATACGGGGCGCTATGGCTTGAGCGTTGTCTTTGAAGTCGGTACCGACGGCGATATGGACTCCGTTAAGGTGCAGAACAACGTGGCAATAGCCAATGCCAGTCTGCCTGCCGATGTCCAGACTGTCGGTGTCACAACGCGCAAGGCCTCCAACGATATGGCCCTCATGGTCTCCCTGTACTCTCCGGACGGAACCTATGACAGGGCCTATATGAAGAACTACGCCGACATCTACCTGATGGACGCCATCAAGCGCGTAAGCGGCGTAGGCGATGTTCAGATTTTCGGTTCAGACTATGCCATGCGTATCTGGCTTAACCCCGATAAGCTGGCAGAATTCAACCTCACCATTGCCGATGTAACCGATGCCCTGAAGGAACAAAACATTCAGGCGCCTGCCGGAACCATAGGCGCGATGCCTTTGAACAACGGACAGGAAAAGCAGTATACAGGCAAGGTACAGGGCCGTCTGGTAACCCCTGAGGAATTCGGGAATATCGTCCTGAAATCCGATCCGGTGGGTGCCTTCGTACGGCTCAAGGACGTAGCCCGTATTGAAAAGGGACAGCGGGCCAACAACATTGTCGCAAAGTTCAACACCTACCCGGCTGTGGGCTTTGGTATCATGCTTACCAGCGATGCCAATGCCATGGATACGGTTTCAGAGGTACAGTCTATTCTGGATGAAGCGGAAAAAGATTTGCCTCCGGGACTTAAATACAGTCAGATTTTTGACAGTACTGATTACATCAGAGCCTCCATTCATGAGGTTGTAGAAACCTTCGCGGAAGCTCTTCTGTTGGTTATGCTGGTTATCTTCGTATTTCTCCAGAGCTGGCGCGCCACACTGATACCCTTGCTGGCTGTGCCGGTTTCGCTGATTGGAACCTTCGCCGCCTTCGTGGTGCTTGGTTTCTCCATCAACACCCTCACCCTCTTCGCCATGGTGCTGGCAATCGGCCTGGTGGTGGATGATGCCATCGTGGTTATAGAAAATGTCGAGCACCATATGGAGAGCGGCCTTACCCCCATAGACGCAACTGAAAGGGCCATGGACGAGGTTCAGGGGCCGGTTGTCGCGATAGCCTTCGTGCTGGCAGCCGTGTTCGTGCCGGTGGCGTTCCTTGGCGGTATGATGGGCGTGCTCTATAGGCAGTTCGCTCTCACCATTGCCGTATCCATGGGACTTTCGGCCTTTGTGGCACTGACCCTTACGCCGGCGCTCTGCGCCATGATACTCAGGCCCAAAGATCCCAACGCGAAGCTGACGGGAATCCTGGACAGGTTCTTTACTGCCTTCAACAACTGGTTCGACCGTACCAAATCAGGTTATATGCACATAGTTGCCAAGAGCATAGGACAGTCGAAGCTCGCGATTGTCTTCATGCTCATCGTCTGCGGGCTGACAGCCCTTATCTACCAAAAGCTGCCCTCCACCTTCGTACCTGAGGAGGATCAGGGTTACCTTATGACATCGGTTTCACTTCCCGAGGGCACCTCAATGAATCACACGGTGGAAACCATAGACCGCATTTCTGAAGTGGTTCGTGAGCAGGTTCCGGGATTGAAGAGCGTTATGTCCGTCACCGGCTTCGATATCCTTTCCTTCGGTTCCAAGCCGAACGCAGGGCTTATCGTCCTGGGCATGGAGTCCTGGGACAAGAGAGCCCCCGAGGAATCCGTCGGGGCCACCGTGGGCAAAATGTTCGGCATAGGAGCAAAGGTCGCTCCCGAGGCCACGGTCATCGCGTTCAACCCCCCTGCCCTGCCGGGTCTGGGTTCCGTTGGCGGTTGGAGCCTGCAACTGCAGGATATGTCGGGCCACACTGATGAAGAGCTTTACGAAATCACCAACCGCATAGTGGCAGAGGCAAACCAGCGTCCCGAGATGCAGGGCGTTCGTACCAACTATAGTATGACCTCTCCCACCTACGAATACGATGTGGACAGAGAAAAGGTAAAAACCCTTGGCATCAAGCTGTCAGACGTGTTCGCGGCCCTTCAGGTCAACTTCGGCGGAATGCAGGTGAACGATTTCAACCAGTTTGGCCGCACCTACAAAGTAATGCTGCAGTCTGATGTGCTCTACCGCAGCGAGGTTGACTCCGCGAAGTTCGTATACGTAAAGGGTTCAGACGATCAGATGGTGCCACTTGATACCCTTATCAAGCCAAGACTCAGCACCGGACCAACCCAGATTTCCCGATTCAACGCGGCAAGAGCCGTCACAATCCAGGGTAACGCGGGCAATGGCTACAGCTCCGGTCAGGCAATGGCCGCGATTGAGGAAATCGTCCGCAAAGAGGCTCCCACCGGCTTCCATATCGAGTGGTCGGGACAGAGCCGTGAAGAGAAGAAGGCCTCAAGCTCCACAGGCAAGGTGCTGGCACTGGCGCTGGTATTCGTCTTCCTCTGCCTGGCAGCTCTTTATGAGAGCTGGAGCGTGCCCTATGCGGTACTGCTGACGGTTCCCACGGGAATATTTGGAGCGCTTGTCTCTGAGTACGGCCTTGGAATGCTGGAGGCTATGGCTTTCGGGCATACCAATTCGGGACTTCAGGACAGCGTCTACATGCAGATCGGTATCATCATGATAATCGGTCTTGCGGCTAAAAACGCGATCCTGATAGTGGAATTCGCAAAGGTCCGTGTAGATAAGGGCATGGAGCCTGTCAAGGCAGCTATCCAGGCGGCAGGACTCAGGCTCAGGCCTATTCTCATGACCTCCTTTGCCTTCATCATCGGCTGTCTCCCCCTTGCCATTGCCACAGGAGCAGGCTCCGCGGCTCGAAATGGCATGGGTGTGGCTGTGGTTGGCGGTATGCTCTTTGCCACCGCCATGGGAATCTTCCTGATTCCCGTGTTCTTCGTAATCACCCAGTATATTGCCTCCAAGCTTGGCGGTATCAAGCAGGAGCGCAAGAAGTCCCCAATAGATTATATGTAATCGCTCATTCCCTGCAAGGAGCCTGTGCCGGAGTATCCACGTACATGGAAGCCATGGGAAGGGAATATGGCCTCTCCCCGTCTGCGTCTGCAGTCGGGGAGAAGTTTTGAAACAGGAGGAATTAGCATGGAAAGATATTCACCCCAGGAAATAGAAAAGAAGTGGCAGGAAAAATGGGAAAAGGATGACGTTTACCGCACGGAAATGGACCCTGCAAGAGAAAAGTACTATGTGCTTGAAATGTTCCCCTACCCCTCGGGAAAGCTCCACATGGGACATGTCAGGAACTATTCCATCGGTGATGTGCTGGCTCGTTACAAGACCATGGAGGGCTACAACGTCCTGCATCCCATGGGCTTCGATGCCTTCGGCATGCCCGCCGAAAACGCTGCCATTGAGCATGGCGTAAAGCCCGCCGCATGGACCTATGACAACATAGAGAACATGAAGCGCCAGCAGCGCGAGATGGGGCTGTCCTATGACTGGGACAGAGAAGTTGAAACCTGCCGTGAGGACTATTACCGCTGGACCCAGTGGCTGTTCCAGCTTTTCTACAAGAAAGGACTGGCCTACAAAAAGGAGGCCGCTGTCAACTGGTGCGATACCTGCGGCACGGTTCTGGCCAACGAGCAGGTCATTGATGGCAAATGCTGGCGCTGTGATTCGGAGGTAGGCAAGAAGAAACTTTCCCAGTGGTTCCTGAAAATCACGGACTATGCCGATACCCTGCTTGCTGACTTGGAGAAGCTTCCGGGCTGGCCCGAGCGTGTCAAAATCATGCAGGAGAACTGGATTGGCCGCAGCGAGGGACTTGAGTTCAATTTTGAAGTGCCCGCTCTCGGAGAGAAGATATCCGTTTACACCACCCGTCCGGACACCTCCTTCGGTGTTACCTTCATGGCTCTGGCCGCGGAGCATCCCTTAGTGGATAAAATCTGTGAAAACAACCCAAAGGCCGAAGAAATCCGTGCTTTCTGCCAGAAGGCACGCAGCCAGTCCGACATAGAGCGCACCTCCAGCGAATCGGAGAAGGAAGGCATTTTCACCGGGCTTTACTGTGTAAATCCCTTCAACGGCAACCAGGTGCAGATTTGGGTCACCAACTATGTGCTCGCGGAGTACGGCACAGGCGCGGTAATGGGTGTTCCCACAGAGGATCAGCGTGACTGGATGTTCGCCACCAAATATGGTATCGACAAGATTCTCACCATCCAGCCCAAGGATGGCGAGCTGAAGCTGGAGGATATGACGGAAGCCTATGTTGAAAAGGACGGTGTTCTCATCAATTCAGGCAAGTTCGACGGCATGGAGATGCATGCCGCCATGAAGGCCATCATCGATGAGGCTGAAGCCCAGGGCTTTGGCACCCGTAAGGTAAACTACCGCCTCCGTGACTGGCTCATTTCCCGTCAGCGCTACTGGGGCGCTCCCATTCCTGTTATCCACTGTGACAAATGCGGTGAGGTCCTGGTTCCCGAAAATGAGCTCCCCGTGCGCCTGCCTGAGGATGTGGAGTTCAAACAGGGTACCCTCTCTCCCCTCGCCACCAGCAAGTCCTTCGTGGAATGCAAATGTCCCAAGTGCGGCGGTCCTGCCCACAGGGAAACAGATACCATGGACACCTTCATCTGCTCATCCTGGTACTACCTCCGCTATATGGATCCCCACAATGAAAACAAGCCCTTCGACAAGGACAAGGCAAACTACTGGGGGCCTGTGGACCAGTACATCGGCGGCATTGAACACGCTATCCTCCATCTTCTCTACTCCCGCTTCTTTACGAAGGTGCTGAAGGATGAGGGACTGACAGACTACGATGAACCCTTCACCAACCTGCTCACCCAGGGCATGGTCATCAAGGATGGCTCAAAGATGTCCAAGTCAAAGGGAAATGTGGTATCGCCGGAGGAAATCATAGCAAAATACGGCGCTGACACAGCCCGTCTCTTCATTCTCTTCGCGGCGCCCGTAGAGCGTGACCTTGACTGGAGCGATCAGGGAGTCGAAGGCGCATACCGCTTCCTGAACCGTGTATGGCGTATTCTGGGACAATTCGAGGATGCCATAAAATCCGGAAAAACAGGATATGACCCAAAGGCTCTTACCAAGGAGGAACAGGAGCTTCGCAGAGTCCTCCACACCACCATCAAGAAGGTTACGGAGGATGTGGGCGAGCGCTTCATGTTCAACACGGCCGTAAGCTCCCTTATGGAGCTGGTGAACGCCATGCACGTCTTCCAGGACAAGGAGCTTACCCCGGGGCTGGCAAGAGAAACAGCGGAAAGCCTCTTGAAAATGCTGGCGCCCTTCGTGCCCCACATCGCGGAGGAGCTTTGGAGCCGTCTCTTTGGCAATGGCAGCGTCCATAAACAGAAGTGGCCGAGCTTCGACCCCTCAGCCATTGTCCGGAACGAAGTAGAAATCGTACTTCAGATAAACGGCAAGGTCAGGGACAAGGTCACTATTTCGGCAGACCTTGACAAGGCCGGAATGGAAAAGGCCGCCATGGAGCTTCCCCGCGCGAAGGAACTCACAGAGGGCAAAACCATCGTCAAAGTTATCTGCGTTCCCAAGAAGCTCGTTAATATCGTTGTGAAGTAAATCCTATAGTTAAAAACAAGGGCAGATGAAAATCTTTCGATTTTCATCTGCCCTTGTTTTATTCGCAATGGTACGTAACAATCCCTAAACAGTGAGCATACCATAATTGAACGGCTGCCTCCCGACAGGTTTCTTTCTGCATAAGGCCTTCCCTTTTTATGGTCTGAGTATCACGCTCTGCTGCACATTATTAACGGGGATGAAACTGTCGGAGCGCCATAGGTCGGAGTTGATGGAGATGCACTTGTCTTCGCCTCTCCTGTTCATCCTGTATTCCTGAAGCTCTCGTTTCGCCAGGAAGACGCCCGTCCTGAGTATGCCGTTGCTGTTATAGTTCAGTCTGGCTTTCAGCATCTCCAGCTTCTCATACTCAGCTTCACGGAGCCTGACGGTGGAGTGGAACTTCTCCTCTTCCTTCTTTGCCAGCTTCTCCGGGGGCAGTACCTTCGCGGCCTCCAAGGCCAGTCTCAAGGCTCCTGTCCTGTCCTCTCCAAAGGCCCTGCATACCTCCTGCAGTTCCTGTTTGCTGAGGTCGTTCATAGAGTAGACTACCATCTTTCCCGAGGCCAGGCTTTCCTTTTTCTTCTTTCCGGTACGTTCAAAGCGGGGAACCTTGACGGCGAATTCCTTCCACCTGGGATATTCCCTCTTATCTGAGATAACCCCATGAAGGAAGTCCACTCCTCGCCTCAGAACCTCGCTTCTCGAGATTCCGCCGAGGCTTTCCCTGATCCGCTCCAGCGCATTGTAATCAGCCATATTTATCCGTATACTGAAGCGCTGATCGTTCTTCAGCTTGATTCCCGTCC
>DOYB01000119.1 GCA_003518745.1 Selenomonas sp.
GCGGGTTTTGGACGAAATGGCGTCCCCTAACCTCAGAATCATACTGGATCCTGTGAATCTCTTGTCTATAGAGAATTATACGCAGAGGGAACAGGTAATTGAGGAGGCGTTGGAGCTTCTGGGAGATGCTGTTGAAGTCGTGCATTTGAAGGATTTTCGGGTGGAAGGGGACAAACTCGTCTCCGTAGCTGCCGGAACGGGAATGATGGATTACAGGGCCATCATGGAATATCTTAAGAAGGAAAAGCCTTGCATCCAAGCCACACTGGAAAATACCGTACCGGAAAATGCTGTGACGGCCAGAACATATTTGGAAAAGATATATGAGGATGCGTAGTTTAAAGGCCTGTATGGCAGAACGGTATCTTTGAAGAATATGCGGTTGTGAGTGAAAACGGAAATGCGGAATCGGCAGGAAGGGTGAGCTTGATGTTTTAATGGCTGCGTCGGTTCGGCGCGGCCAGACAGGTAGCTCGCAAATGATTGCAACGGAGAATCTCTGAGGTTCCTGATTACAGGGCAGCATTGTTTTTCCTGCAGTGTTGTCCTTGTTTTCGCTTTTCGAGATTATGTGATGGGATGTGTGGAGATCGATCAACATAGGAGTGTGGCGTTATGAAGGTATTTAATACAGCAGTGGCGTTATTGACGGTAGTGTCGGCCGTACTTTCGGCGGGCTGCGGTTCAACGGAAACGGCTTCCGGGAAGGTTGTTTTTTCCTCTCACTCGGATGCGACGGATTTTGTGGGTACCGTGTATAACGATGTTAAATCTAAAGCATCATCTCAGGGCTTGGAGGTGGAATTCTTTAACTCCAACCGGGACGCGAATCTTCAGGTAGATCAGCTCAATGAAGCCATTGCTCAAAAGCCTGCGGCCATAATCCTTCTTGCGGTGGACAAGGAAGCGCTGATTCCAACGGTGGAAAAAGCCAATGAGGCAGGAATTCCGGTTATAGCCACAAACAGAGATTTAAACGGCGGAAATTTTGCTATGGTCAGATCCGATGAGAAGCAGGCCGGAACTCTTCAGGGGAATTTTATGGCGAAGCATTTGCCTCCCAATGCCAAAGTTGTTTATCTTATGGGGGAGAGCACCCAAAGCAGCGCGAATCAACGCTGGGAGGGCTTTAAAGAGGCCTGTTTGGATAAGCGTTCGGATATAGAGCTTTTGGCCAAAATTGACGCTAACTGGAGCGAAGCTGAGGCGCTCAAATACATGACCTTGTGGCTCCAGATTTTCCCGCAGATAGATGGAGTGATTTGCGGGAATGACACCATGGCTTTGGGGGCGCTGAAGGCGCTCAAGGCCAGTGGGCGCAGCGAAGGGGTACTTATTTCCGGTGTGGACGCGAAGAAGGCTGCCGTCAAGGCAGTGGCGGCAGGGGAAATGGCTCAGACCGTCAAGCAGGACGCGGCAAAGACAGCGGACTCCATCAGCGGGCTTTTGCAGGAGGTTGTGAAGGGGCAGGTGCCTTCGGGAGAAGTGAAGGTTCCATTTGTTGAGATAACTAGAGATAACGCGGCTCAGTAAGGAGGAAATGATATGAACCATTTGAGTGTAAAGATAAAAATCCTTCTGCTGGCAGTTATCATGCTTTTCATCACATGCCTGGTGGCCGGAGTGGGGATATATTCAAACTCTAAGTCGAAGCAGTCGCTGGACGATATGTATAACTACAATCTGATGACGACGCAGTACCTCAACGACGCGAACAATCAGCTTCGCTGGATAGTGCTGGATGTGGCCTATATCCAGCAGCAAAACTTCACTGTTGAGAACCGCAAGGTACTTCTGGATGACATCAATGGGAAATTGAAAAATATTTCGGCTGATGTCGCGAAGGTAAAGGAAATCGATAAAAGCAAGCGGGCCCAGGAAACCATTGCATCCCTTGAGAAGCATATAGCGGAATTTTCGGCAAAGGTTCAAGAGACAGAAAAGGTCGGCACATCCCTGCAGGACAGGGCAAAGCTGCTGGATAACCTTTCCGGCGCAAATGTCATAGGAGCAGATCTTTCCATTCTTACACCGGACAACGTACTTCAGGGCAAACTGCTTTTCGAAGCCAATAACGCGGCCTATGATCGCGCCATAAAGATTTTCATGGCGATTATCCTAATAGGAATCATTATTGGCGCGATTGTGGCCACTTGGATAGCCAGAGGCATCGCGCTGCCCTTGGGAGAGTCAGTGAAGCAAATGACAGCAGTTGCGAATGGGGATTTGACACAGCCGATTCCGGAATCCTTGGAAAATCGTCGGGATGAGGTTGGCAGTATGGTGCAGGCTCTCAAGAAAATGCAGACGGCATTGCGAACCTTTATTCAAGAAGTACAGGGAGAGGCTGACAAGAGCGTCACAATGGTGGAAGAAGTCCAGAAGCTGGTAGGAGAGCTGGATGAAAGCACCCAGGATATGTCTGCTGCTACGGAGGAGATGGCGGCCGGCATGGAAGAAACCGCGGCCTCTACAGTTAATCTGCAGCATCTGAGCGACACAGTGGGAGAAAAGATACAGGAAAATGCACGGGGAGCTCAGGAAACGGAAAGCTATACCGGACAGGTTGCGGAAAGAGCCAGTCGTCTGCAGTCTTCCATGGCACAGTCTTCGGAGGAAGCGAAGAAGGTTTATGCCGTAACGAAGAACTCTGTAGAAGAAGCCATTGAGTCGGCAAAGGTAGTGGAGAAAATCAACACCTTGACAGGGGATATCACAGAGATCGCGGAGCAGACCAACCTTCTGGCCCTCAATGCCGCGATTGAGGCGGCTCGGGCAGGGGAGCATGGGAGAGGCTTTGCCGTTGTGGCCGATGAGGTCAGAAAGTTGGCTGAGCAGTCCCATGACACCGCGGTAAACATCCAGTCACTGACAGAAAAGGTGACGAGCTCTGTGCAGAATCTTTCCAATGGAGCCTTTGGCCTATTGAAGTTCATGGAAGAAAATGTCAACAAGGACTATGAGCTTATCAATGAGACAGCCACTCAGTACCGAAAGGACGCGGATTATCTGCGCGGCTTTGCCAAGAAGAGCAATGAGGATTCACAGAATGTGGCGCGATCTATAGCCAGCATGAACAATACAATGGAAGAAATTGCCAAGGCTACACACGAGGGAGCTATGGGGAACACTACGGTAGCGGAGAAGGTAAGCCTTGTGGCGGAAAAGGCAGGCGACATTCTCGCAAAAGTCAACATTTCCAAAGCGGGAGCAGAAAATCTCAAGCAGCAGGTAGCTAAATTTAAAGTGTGATGTTTTGGTTGTGAGACAGGCTCATGTGTTATAGAATGTATCTTGTGGTTCGTGTAAATATGAATCGCATAGGTTCAGTCAGGGTTCGATCCGGGAGGAATGTTGCCTTTCGGATGGAATAATTAATATATTTTTCATTTATCATTAGGGGGAAAACAATCATGAAAAAGGGAATAGTATCCGCTTTGACAGGGGCTTTGGTCGTCGGAGCATTCAGCACGACATTTGCTGCGGCGAATCCATTTACGGATGTACCTGCGGGACATTGGGCATACGATGCTGTCGCGCAGCTTGCGGCCGACGGTGTCATAGAAGGATACGGCGATGACACCTTCCGTGGGGATCGTCAGATTACACGCTATGAGATGGCTCAGATGATCGCAAAGGCCATGGCAAAGAATCCTTCGGGTGTCGACAAGGCCATGCTGGATCGTCTGATGGCGGAGTTCAGAGAGGAACTCAATAATCTCGGTGTCCGTGTTGCCAACCTTGAGAAGCATGCCGATATGGTGAGATGGTCCGGTGTCTTGCGTTATACCTATCGCAGCAATCGCGTTAAGGATGGCGCCACAGGAAAATGGGCTAAGGCGAATT
>DOYB01000242.1:0-14198 GCA_003518745.1 Selenomonas sp.
GCGCCAATCTCCACATCATCCTCCAATACCACATTACCCACTTGTGGCACCTTTGTATGAACCCCGTTCTCAGTGGTAAACCCAAATCCATCAGCCCCAATTACCGCAGAGCTGTGAATAACACATCGCTTTCCTATGCGGCAATGCTCCCGAATAGTGGCGCTGGAATAAATAACTGAGCCATTGCCAACCTCCGTATACTGTCCAACATATACATGGGGATAGATGATAACGCCTTCGCCGATAACCGCGTGAGCATCCACCACCGCAAAGGGCATTATGACCGCATCCTTTCCAATGGTGACATCCTTTCCAATAACAGCTTGGGGGCTAACTCCGGCAGGGAATTCCAGTTTCGGCGTGAAGAGTTCCATCAGCTTCGCAAAAGCCGCCTTTGGCTCCTTTACCCGGATTGCGGGAAGCGGAAACTCACCCACATCCTCCGGAATCATTACAGCTGATGCTTTTGAACTCTTTGCCTTTTCTATATGGGGTTCAACCGCAAAGGTCAGCTTGCCCGGTCCGGCTCCTTCAATGTTGTCAAGCCCCAGGATTTCCAGCATTTCGTCCCCTGAAACCGTACCACCCACATAATCGGCCAGTTCCCTCAGCGTTTTCTTCATCGCATTCACCCACTACTGTAATTTTTGAATGACCTCGTCCGTCAGATCAACGCCACCTAAAAGCACTGTTTTCTGCACCTTAGTGCTGTCAACAACAGCATCTAGCTTCTTGTCCTTCTGTGCGGCTCCAACAGCAACATCCAGCTTCTGACGGAGCTGCGTCATGTAAATCTGATTTATGCTGGCCATCTTTCGCTGTAATTCCACCTGAGCGTTCTGGAAATCTTCCTCAGTCGGATTCTGCTTTGCCGCGAATTCTGCCTCAGCCTGTTGCTGGGCCTCAGCCAATTTCTGTGTGGCCTCCTCCGCGACTGACTTGAGCTGCGGTGCCTCCTGAGCCACTCGCTCAGTATCCACATAACCCATCTTCACCTGGCCACAGCCACCCAAAAGCAATGAAAACGATACCAAAACCACCGCTATTATATTACGCTTCCACTTCATATAAGTCCTCATCCTTTTCCTGCGGAATCTTCAAAAACAACATGCTGCCTTGCTAATCTAAATCAATAAGATTTTTCCTGCGCATATCCATCACGTTATTTACTTCCGATTCCTAATCACAATTTTCTTATTTCTGCCAAAAGTTCCTCTGTCAAATCCCCGGTGCCTGCCCCAATCACGGGTACATACTCATCCTCCGGGTTGTCCTTATTCCTCTCATTCTGCCGCCAAGGAATGCGCCATTGCAGATTCTGAGCAGGGCTGGCAATGACCATTGTATAATGATGCATGATTGCGAGCTTTGCCGTCTGACCGGCTATATCGCTGAGTATATGGCTTTCCAGTTCTATTCTTTCCTTTATTGTTTCCTGTAGTTCTTGGAATATCTGGAGCCTGACCTGCTGACGTTCCACCGACTTCTGCATTATCTCATCCATGGCAGCGGCGTTGCGCGCCTGAGCATCTGCCTGATTCTTTGCCGCATCCATCTCCAGTTCAGCCTTGGAGCTCACGGCTTCCTCCCGAAGCTGCTGGACCTTATCCTTAACAGCCGCCTCAGAGTGAGCCAGAATATCTGCCTCCCACTCCTTGGCAAGCTCCATCTGTCTCGCGCCACGCTCAAGCTGCAGGGCGTCACGCCGGGCAATAAGCTCATCAACCGCTTCCTGTGATAACCTCATGACATCCTGATTCTGGAGCTTAAGCTGGATATTCAGTATGGCATTCAGGTATTCGCCGTCTATCTCATCCCGCTTCGCCTGATACTCAGCTTCAGTAGACTGTCGATACTCCTCGGCGGCCTTCTTTTTTTCACGACTGATTTCAGCAGCGGTTCCCACAATATTCTGGGCATTCTTTTGCCATACAGAATCCTGAAAAGGCTCTTCAGGGACCTTTGGGGCCTCCACCCTTACCGGTGTCATCGCGGACCTCAGCTCGTCCCGCAGCATGGCTTCATTTTCTTTTAGTTCAAGAAGGCTGCCGTACGCCGAATGGGCCTCCATCACCCGTCTCACGTCTACCAATGCCACAGTTACTGCTTTGGAGGCAGGATCAGCAGCCTTCGGCGCAAGGAGGCTTCTAAAGGCCAACGCCCCTACCAGCATCAGGAGGGATGCTGCCACTGCCCCGACGCAAATGGCCTTCAGGTTCTTCTTAGGCTTTACCTCCTTCGAAGACTCCCTGTCTTCCATGTCCCGCCTCCTTTTCAGCATTCTTGAAATCTCCGACATAGTCAAAGTACCGAGCGCTTAATGCTCGGTACTCGAATGACAGATTACTTGGAAATTTTCTTGATGACGTCCTGAGTGATGTCCTGACCACCATAGACTACAGTGTTCTTATCCAGTACCACGGTAATTCCCTTTGAATCAGCAACGCTCTTGATGGATGCCTCAACAGACTTCTCGATGGGCTCCAACAAATCCTGCTGTTTCTGCTGAAGGCGCTGCTGGGTCTGTGTGTAATAGTCCTGCTTCTCCTGCTCGCCCATGCCCGCGGATTTCTCCTCAAAATCCTTGCGGGCACTCTCTACTGCCTGCTGCATCTCAGTGTCAGCAGACTGCAGCTGAGGATGCTGGCTCATAATCTGCCTGTAATCCACCACGCCCACGCTGGAGGAACCTGCCGCGGAAGCAATTCCGGAGCCTGACTGAGTGAGTGCCAGTGCCACGACACTGCCGATGAAAACCAACGCAATAAGGATGCTTACGATTTTTACCTGCTTCTTTTCCAATTGTACCATTTGTTTATCTCCTTTACATCGTGATCAAAATAAATGTAAGATTTCGCTCATATGAATTTAAGCGATGCTTTGAATAACGCCCTTACACAAGAACAACGTACACATTATAAACCAAACGCCGAATAAAATCTAGTGTATCCGACAGAAAAGTAAAATCCTCAGAGATTATCCATCAGAACATGCCACCTACACTAAAGTGGAATCGACCGCCCTGCGATCCATAACCATAGTCAAGGCGAACCGGTCCCAAAGGAGTAGCAACAGAAAGCCCCATACCGATACTCCCGTGGAAGTCCTTCGGACGGAACCCTGTATTCCATGCCGAACCGAAATCAGTAAAGATAGCGCCCGTAACCTTTTTATACAGTGGGAAACGATACTCTACCGTCCCCGCAAACACCCTGTTTCCCCTAAACTGATCATCTCTGTAACCGCGCAGGGAATTTTGTCCGCCAAGACGATACTGATTGAACTCAGAAATTTCACCATGTCCGTATCCCAGTTGGCCGCGAAGAGCCAGAACCTGCGCGTGACCCATCTTGTAATAGCGCTGTCCTTCTGCGGTATACTTCTGGAAGTCAAAATCTCCACCAAAGCCGGCCACTTCAACAGAAAGGTTCATCTTGCCACCGGAAGTCGGCTCATAAATATTATCCCGCGTATCAGAAACATGTTCGAAAATTATACTCCGCGTAGTGCCGAAGTTAGCATTGCGCCAATCCGCCCACTTAGGGGTACTGCGATCTCCCATATTACCATTAGCCACATGCCTTACATACCTATCCTTCCTATTCCTTATGGTGAGGAAGTTAGTGGCATACTCGCTCACAGGACGGCTCAATGTGATTTCACCACCGGCATACTTGCGCATGTACTCTTCCTTCAAATCCCCACGGGTATCATAATCATTATACCTATATGTACGATTATACAGCCTGAGGAGTATCCCTGTTTCCTTACTGTCAAGCCATGGATGCTTGTAACTGAATGTATATCCCTGGGCATCTGACTCGCTCCCGCCATGCTCGTAGGTAAGACTTACGGAATCGCCCATACCTCTGAAATTCGTATCACTGACACTGGCCATGGCAATAAAACCATCCGCGCTGCTGTATCCAGCGCCAATTCCGAAGGTACCTGTCCGCTTTTCCTTAACGTCCAGCTCCATAACCACAGCATTCGGCTCTACTCCGGGGTTCATCTTGATATTTACATCCTCGAAGAATCCCAGATTGTAAACCCGCTGCATGCTGCGACGCGCTAATTTCGCGTTGAAGGGAGTTCCCGGCTTTTGCCTCATTTCTCTGAGAATTACCTTATCCCTGGTCTTTTTGTTGCCCTTGACCTTGTAGCCCTCAAGGATACCTTCATTTATCTTAAGAGTAAGGACACCCTCCCTGTCAATATCCATATCCATGATTTTGGCGAGAATATAGCCATCCTCACGATATTTCTCCTGAATGGCCGTAACATTTTCGTGAAGCTCTACACTGTTCAGGATTTCTCCCATGGGCATGGTCACACGCTTCATCAGAGCCTCTGTGGTCTCAGACGCATTTCCTATTATCACTATATCATTCAGTATGGGGTTCTCCAGCAAATGATACGTTACCACAACGCCCTCTGGCACCTGCTCAAAGGACGGATATAAATCGTAGAAATATCCGGTGCGGAATATGGCATCCAGATCCTGCTCCAACAGCTTTGCGGAGAAAACATCCCCCGGATGCATGAAAACAGAGGCCCTTGCCGTGGGCTCGGTATACTCTCCCGCCCCCGGGAACTGTATATCAACAACCGTCTGCCCCTCATAGGCCCTCATCTCTTCCATGAAAGCCGTATCCTTAGGACGTGTCTTTTCCCATTCCGCGGTACGTTCATCATTACTCTTGGCTCTGGGCTGTGTGCCTGTGGCATGTGTCACGGAAGTATTGTCAACACCAACGGATTGCTCAGTCTCCACGACATTTACGCTTCCCGAGGTCTCCGCCACCTGACTTGGACTCACCATGGTTGATGATGGCTCAATGGCCGTAGCAGATACCATCGGAGATTCCTTTATCCCAGCCAGAACCTCTCCCCCCTCTGCAGCCGTCTCTGCCGCTACAGATTCTGTAGATTCCGCATGTACAGGCATCGGAAACACGGACATGCCTGCAGTCAGAGCTACCGCATAGGCCAGGAATGTATGCTTCTTTCTGATCAAGGGTCAAACCTCCCAATTTGTTCGTTGCACTTTCACATTCTATAGCAAGATGACACAAAGAGCAACCTTTTTTCTCATTGAATGCGCATATAGCTTAAAATTTGAATCTTGCCTCAAAACCGACAATATAATCTTTACCTTCACGTTCAACGGAAGCACCAACATTGTCGTTGAAATCATACTGAACCCCGTAGCGGTTGTGATGCCTTCCGTTGAAAATGCGAGCATATTTTAACATTAGCTTATCCGTGACATACTTGCCTACCTGAATATTGTAGGCATTCTTATACTTACCATCCTCACTGCTTCCATAAAAAGCAGAGCCGCTTCCCTTTGAAATGGTAAAAGTATCCACGAACAGGGACTTCCTGATCATGTCCTCAACCTCGGAAAGGAATCCCATCTCCAGTCCCACCAGGAGCAAATCCCCTGCCTTTACTCCACCGTTTCCGGTTTTTGACGAACTGCCAAAGGTCAAAAGCTGTATGATGTCGCTTTCACTCATTTCCGGACTTGAGGTAAGCTTGAACTGCAGTTTGTCCAGTGGGCCATTCATAGACAGAAACACTCTCGCGTCAGACAATTTTGTATCCGCGAAAAATCTTATACTTGGCAGGAATGATGCCACCTGATCGAAGTGAGCCTCGCCCTCACGGATATTGAAAACCCTCTTTAGGTAATTTATGGTACCGCCCCGCGCCACAGTCAACGTTCCTGAACTTTTAGGATGGTTCAACGTTCCGCCAAAATGCAAATCCCCTGACAGGTACAGATCATACAAATATGAGGTGTAGAAATGGGCATCCTTACCCAGTGAAACTCCAACATCCAAAATGAAATCCGGCAGTTCACTGTCACTATCGGGAATAGTTGGGAACGAAATCTCACAATCGTCAATGGTCACATTACCTGTAAGCTTGGGCATCCGGTATCCATAGATTTCCCCTTCGGCCAGGCGCAGTTCCAACGAGAATGGGCCATCGTAGAAATCACTCTTTACATCAAGCTGATCCGCATTAAGATAGAGATCATAATACGTAGGCCGCAGTCCAGGGAACTTCATGCCTCCCTTTACGATGTAACTGCCCTTCCCCATATTTCCTGAGAACTCACGGACGGATACCTCATCCCCGGTAAATACTACATCCGCCCTTATATTCTGTATTGGATTGTCTATGCCCCGGATTTTTGCGCTCCCATCCGGAATCACAAAGCTTCCGTTAATCAATGGATAGGCCAGCGTACCGGTCACCTCGAGATTTCCATCGGTTTCGCCGATTGCCCACTCAACATATTTCGACAAGCCCGGAAGCAGGCTCAAATCCGCGTCGTCCAGCGAAATCCGCAGCTTGATACGTTCAAACTCATCCAGCTCACTCGACTCATTGGCTGTCAAAGCCCTCAACGGTACAATTCCCACCGCGCTTGCCTGATACGTCCGTTCAGCTATTGACTTTCTTACCACGAGTTCCTTGACGTCAATCAGCCCGTTTTTCAATTCCAGGCTTCCCGTCATGGTATCGAAGGTCGCTCCCTTTACACCGCCGTTCTTCGCCAACAGCTCCACATCCGCGGATGGATTTGACAATATGCCCCCTATGCGAGCCTCGATATCTGCTGTCCCCGTCACATCAGTGTCTACACTGGCCGCCTTAGTAAACATGCCGAGAGCAAGATTCTGGGCACTTAACCCAAGCTCTATCGGTCCGTCCAGGGACACAGCGCCTTCCAACTGAAAGATACCTGTAGCGCCCTGCAGTCCTGAAAGCCGATTTACTGAGAGAACTCTGTTTATAAGATTCAAATCCAGATTTATATCATGTATATCATGACCGGCGAACGCCCCCTTAGGAATACTTCCGTCCATATTGATTGAGGGATTCTCCAATGTTCCCCCAAGGCGTATATTGCTTGTCAGACTGCCCTCCAGCAAATCATTCTTCTGATTTGCCAGAGCGCACAGCTCATTGATTTCAACATTCTGCACCTTCACATTTCCGACAAGCTTCCCTGAATCCAGATTACAGGAAGCCGCGATATCATACCTGCCCTCTCCCTGCAGGAAGCTGAAATCCCTCAACACCAGCCAGCCGCTGTCATAGGCCACATGACCATGAACGCCCTTCATTACCACCTCATTGAATACCAGCTCATCAGCATTAAGCATGCCGTCAAACAAAGGCTCGTCCAATGTACCGCCTATCTTCCCCACAAAGTTTCCATGTCCATCCGCCGCGTATGGTAATTTGTGCTGGAATCGCTTCATGTTTATATCATGGACAGAAACCGTCATATCTATATTGGTGGTTACACGGTTCAATGTGCCGTTTACATCCATATCCACCATGGGAGAGTAAATGTGGAAATCCTGCAGTTTTACATCATTACCTTCAACGTAGTAGTCGCCGTCCATGCCGGAAAGCAGTATGCCCCTATAGCTGCCCCTTGTAAAGTGTATATATCCAACCATATGTGGCTTATCTATGGTTCCCGTAATGCGAATCGTATTGTCCACGTTGCCTGTAAGCGGCTGGTCAGGCGCCACCAAGGCCATGATATCCTCCATGCGGGCACCGACCGTGTCCACCCGAAGGTCTACACGCCTTTCTCCAGTAAAGCCCACACTCCCCATGACATACCAGACATCTCTGCCGTCCTTTTCCATCTGATAGGTATCAATTCCTATACCGTCAAGATTTCCGGACACCTTAGCTTTTATGCTGTCATAGGGCTGATGGAAAAGGTTACCCTTAAGCGCCGAGAAATCAACCTCCACCATTGGGTTGCCCGCATCTCCACGAACACTGCCACGGAAATCCGACAATCCCGAAAGGGTTGCTTCAGGGAGCAGGTGGGAAAAAAGTGACAGATCCACATGACCGCCATAGAATGCCATGTTCAAAATCCTGCCATTCTGAAGTGTACCTTCCAGACCGATACTGCTCTTGTTTGGCATATTCACGCTCAAGTAATCGACAGTTATATTGTCTCCCCTTGCGAAGAAGGATGTATCCAAACGCTCCACGGGGATTTCCATGAAGCTGCCATTGACAGCCGATACGCCTCCATAAATCGTCAGCTTGGAGAAATCCTTCCCCTCGCCGTTCAGCCCCAAATCAGCCGATATAAGCCCTGATACACCCTCCGCCTCCGGCAGATAGGCGGCAATATTGGCTGCCTGAATGCCCTCTGCCTTTACGTGGGCTATATAGGACATATCATTGGCATGGAATTCCACCTCGCCGACGGCTTTTCCATCCCAGATTCCCGCCCGCAAACGATCCACATATACCACGTCATCCACATAGCGTACATGAGCGTATAGCTTATCCAGCCGGATATCATACACAGAGGCAGAGTCAGCCTCAATGACTCCGTCCACTACAGGAGCTTTGACGGTACCAATTATACGAGCCTTAAAGGAGGCCGTACCATCAATCGGAATATCCCGCATGATTTCCTTTGGCGCAAAAGCATCCGAGGAAACCGTAAGCTTCAGTGACGGTGACTCCGTGTCCCAACGTATATTGCCCTGAATATGGGCTGACTGACCATTGGCCTCCGCGTCATTGTTTATGTATGCTTCCTTATCCGTAAACATTATCCGGCCGCGTATGTCCTTGATCTCCGTATCAAGAACCTTCACCCCGCCGCCAGCGTAAACCGCATGACCGCTGAGACTCAGTATATCGTCACGGTTCATTATATCAAGCGCGCCCCTTTGGATATTGCCTGACATGATGGTCACACCCTCAGGCAATGTCCCTTGCGGCAGGAAAGACAGATATTTCATTATATCGACGTTCTCATAATCCATATGAACTATCTGACGATCTGCAGAAACGGTTCCCGAAGCTGATAGCTTCACCCCTTCAGTTTCTGACGCTGCTTTAAACGCGACCTCGGGATAATCGGAGAGATCAGCCTCACCATTAACGGAGTCAAAGAAAATCTCCTTGCCGTCCTTCAGCCGACCGGTTACTCTGCAATCCTCAAGCTTTACGCTGCCACGAAAGGAGCTTTCCTTATCACTTGAAGTCTTTATATCCTCCAGATTCCAACTTCCGTCCTCACGCTGTGCCAGGAGTACATCTCCACCGTGTATGATGACCTCATCCACTGCCGCCGCGGGGTCTTGGAGCATTGAAAGCAGGTGGAAATGCGCCTCGGCTTTTTCCACCTTCGCAATACACTGTGCATTTTTGTCGTATAACACTATATCGTGAATTGTTACACCACGAGTAGAAGTCACGTCTATAGCTCCCACCGAAACTTCTGTTCCAAGGGCCTCCGAGGCCATATCCGCAGCCTTTTGCTCCACCTGCGCCATCACCGCGGTCTGCTGGCTGAATCCCCAAGCAGCCGCCATGAACAGCAACAGTAGGCCTATAACGCCGCCTCCGGCTATTACCTTCATCAATACCTCCGATGGATAGTGTAGGGACACCGGTCTAAATCAACCGGTGTCCACATGCATCGTATAAGAAAACCTCATTTTGCCATATCAGCAACGGTCTCATCCGTTTCAGACTGGCCGGTTGGCTTTTCCTGTGCCGGCTTCGGCACAGATTCTGTTGCTGATTGATTCGGAAGGGGCACATCAGAATTAATGGTCTCCGACGGCACAGGAACCTGCGCCGTGCCATGCTCAACCAACACCGTAGGAGCAGCAGGATGAGCCTTGGGCTCGACTGCGTCATCCGCGGACAAGGCAGCCACCTGACGAGCTGACTTGGCAGACTTTCCGGCGTCCACCTCCGAAATATACCTAGTTACATCAATGCCGACCGGCATCCCCATGGCCTTGTCCAAAGCCGCCTTGCTGACATTGTATTCATAAAGGGCGCGATAGTAGTTCATTCGTGCCGAGGTCAAACTTTCTTCTGCGTCCATAACGGCAAGGTTCGTATCCACACCTGCGCTATAGCGGACACTCGCGATCTTGTAGTCCTCTTCGGCTTTTGAAACAGCCAGCATCGTAGTCTGGATATTCTTTTCCGCGGCCAAAAGGTTCAGATAAGCACTGCGTACCTCCAACTGAATTGCTTCCTTTGTAGACGCGGCATTCTCCTGCGCCTTGTAAAGGGCGGCTTCCGCTTCATGTACCTGAGCGTTGGTGACACCATTGTCAAAAATATTCCAGTTGGCGGAAAGACCTGCCTGCCATCCGGCACCATGATCCACGCCAAATCCATGTTCACCCGAGATGTTCTTGGCAGCCACTGCACTGACTGTCGGCCGATAGCCGGCCTTGGCAGTCGCCTTGGTAAGCTCCGCCCGCTTCACCTCATAATCCGCAGCAGCTCCATCCGGGCGATTCTCCAGCGCATAGGCCGTACAGCCATCTAAAGACAGCTCATATTTCGTATAGGCAAGCTGATCCTTGGGCTCCAGAATAGTATCTGCCGGAAGACCGATATAGTTATTAAGAGTCGCTACCGCTATGTCATAATTATTATTGGCTGTAACAAGGCTCTGCTCCGCATTCGCCAGTTCTACCTCAGAGCGGAGAACGTCAGATTTCGCCACAGTACCTACTCGATACTGAGCATTGACATTCTGCAAATGCTCTGTCAATGTCTTAACGGATTCCTGCTGCACGTCAATCATATTACGATACTGCAAAACCTGATAATAGTATTGCGTAGACATCTCACGCACAGTCTGCAAGGTATTCTCCAAAGCCAAATCTGCCGAATTCAGCCCATACTCCGCAGACTCGATAGAATTTTCCAGCCTACCTCCGGAATAAAGCGGATATGACAGGCTGACTGTATTTCCAAAGGCATTCTTGTATGCAGCATTGCCATAGCCTTCATAATAGGCTGTCCTATAGCTGTCATAATTGCTGCCGCCAATACGATATGCCGTGCCTTCCCAGCTCAGCTTTGGTCCTGTCTGTCTCCGGGCCTCGCTAAGGCTCCAGCGCGCGGAATCCCTATCTGCCACAGAGCTCTTGATAGTGCGATTGTTGGCAAGCGCCATCTGTACACTGTCATCCAAATTGATAGGCATCCTCTCAGCAGCATCCGATATGCCGGAAACCGTCATCGTAAAAAGTCCCGCCAGCACGAAGGAGGCTAATTTCCTATGCGATAACCTTTTCATCATCATTTCCCCCTAATAATTCCGATATAATTGCAATAGCATATTTTATGATTTATTGAATCTACTCTTTAAAATTCCTGCCGGATCCCGACGTAAGCCCTTCTTTTATCCTTATGGTTTACATCGTTCCACTGGCCCATCAGATGGGTTCCTCCCGCAACACGGTACGTGGCTCTCAACCGGAGAGTAGCGTCGTTCATATTGTAAGCATCCGCGGAAAACGTCCATCGGTCACCTGCGTAGGCATCCACCCCAACTCCGGGCTTTCCGGCTACAACTCCCGCTCTGGCTCCAAAGTTTCCAAACCTCTTGCCCACCTGGGCATTAAAAAGGTTGTCATCGCCAATATCATCTACGCCAAGCCTGAGATAGGCCTTTTTCGGCGCGCCCACATCCAAATTGAAATTCGTATCCCAATCATGTGCCCCGCCGCTGTACAGCACATCAACCGAAGGTTTGACTTCGATGCTTGATACGGCACCCAGCATTTTATCTGCCCTTTCCGTAAGAGACCTGGCGTTGGATATTATGGCCTTCGCATCCTCAGCCGTCTTCGGATCCCCCAATACCGTATCCATATTGCTGACCATGTGCTCCACCCGTTTGCTGGTATCCGCCACATTCTGCAGGGTAAGCCTCAGATTCTCTGCCACTTGAGGGTCTCCCGCCACAGTGTCTATGTTGGCCATCATATGCTCTACACTTCCCATGGTGCGTTCCATACTCGCCATAATCACCGGAAGCTCGCTCATGGCCTGATTTACATTCGCCTCGTTGCCCACGGCCATCCGTTCCAAGGAAGCCATAAGACCATCCATGTGAGCCGAAGCATTTTTCATGCTCACGCTCATCTCTATCAAAGATTGTTTAAGAGTTGGGTCAGCTATAATGCCGTTTATTGATATCAACAGCTCCTGAGCCTTCTCAAGTGTCTTGTTCATGCTCTGAAACATGCTGTCCATACCGGAATCATCAGCGCCGTATACATACTCACCATCCACCAGGCAATCATCGCTGTTTCCATGAGGAATTATATTCACGAATTTCTCTCCCATGACACCGCTGCTGGTAATGGATATGGCTGACGCCCTAGGTATCTTCACATCGGGATTGAGGCGCATCTCCACAGTAACTCCGCCCCCATCATTGTAGACACGTTCAACCCTGCCTACGGGCACACCGGAAAGACATACATTCGTCTGCTCCACAAGTCCCATTGACTGATGGAATCCCGCATATATAGTATATCCCTCATTGCTCCCCAGATGGATCCCTTCAAGCCCAATAAATGAAACAATGAAGAGCAGCAATCCCCCAATGGTGAACGCCCCCACCTTGGCTTCAACCGACATCTACCCTGCCCCCTTCTCAGTACGTAATGTATGGAAAAAAGCCTGTACCCGCGGATCCTGTATCTTCTGGAACCGTTCTGCCGTATCCACGGCGATGAGCTTTCCCTCGTATATCATGGCAATCCTGTCCGCAATCCTGCAGGCACTGGCCATGTCATGAGTAACCACCACTGAGGTTACATTCATTGCCTTCTGGGTGGAGGTTATGAGCTCATCTATCTTCTCCGTCATTATAGGGTCAAGCCCCGAGCTTGGCTCGTCGTAAAATATGATTTCAGGGTTAACGGCTATTGCCCTGGCCAGTGAAACACGCTTCTTCATCCCGCCTGAAAGTTCGTTGGGCATCAGGTGCTCCACATTCTCCAGACCAACCAGATTCAACTTCTCCCTGACTATCGCCTCTATCTTTTCCTTCGAGTAATCCGTATGCTCCACGAGACCAAAGGCCACATTCTCCCCCACGGTCATTGAATCAAAAAGGGCAGAATACTGGAAAACCATCCCCATCCGCAATCGAATCCGCTGAAGCTCATCCTCACTCATGCGGCCAATATCCTCACCATTCATGAGTATCTCACCTGAAGTAGGCTGTATCAGTCCTATCAGCAAACGGAGCAGGGTGCTCTTGCCGGAGCCCGAACCACCTATTATGGCAAGGGTTTCTCCGTCTCGTATTTCCATATTTATATTGTCGAGAGCCTTTTTTCCGTCAAAAATCTTACTGACGTTTTTCAATTGTATCATACTTCGTCCACTTCTTCACGGATAAACAAATATATACAGATTATTTTCAGACTATCTCCCTAAATAACGATTTTAACAAGTGTAACTAGATTAGTAAAGT
The DNA here is from genome assembly GCA_003518745.1 of Selenomonas sp. Taxonomy (GTDB): domain Bacteria; phylum Bacillota; class Negativicutes; order Selenomonadales; family Selenomonadaceae; genus UBA9786. The sequence goes on from DOYB01000242.1 coordinate 13,322, forward strand.
AAAATTTTTTAAATATGCCTCCTGCCTGTTGACTCAAAAGGTCAATCCACTTAAAATGTAACCATTATTTTCATGCGTCTTTCGCAAAAGTCGTTTTGGAAACCTTCGTTTTATATATGGTTTATAAAGGAGAATGTGAAATGGCATCCACTGCTTGGGTGATGGTACTTCCCATCGTCACCATCATCATGGCATTACTGACCAAGGAAGTCTATATGTCCTTGATAGTCGGAATCTTTACAGGCGCACTGTTGTTCGAGAATTTTTCCTTTTTCGACGCTGTAATCACCATGTTCGAGGTCATGTCAGTAAAAACAGGAGAAAATACAAATCTACTGATTTTCCTTATCATCCTAGGCATATTGGTGGCAGTCATCGCCCGTTCCGGTGCTACCCAGGCATACAGCAACTGGGCAGGCAAGGCAATCAGCTCGGAGCGCAGTGCTCTTCTGGTGACCCCTATCCTTGGCGTTATCATCTTCATAGACGATTATTTCAACTGCCTTACGGTAGGAACCGTAATGCGACCTGTCACCGACCGCTTCAAGATTGCTCGGGCAAAGCTGGCCTACGTGATAGATGCCACCGCGGCACCGGTCTGTATCATCGCGCCGGTCTCAAGCTGGGCCGCCGCCATAGCATCATCCCTGCCAAAGGACAGTGATTTGGACGGATTTGCCCTGTTCATACAGACAATTCCCTACAATATATATGCGTGGCTGGCCCTCGTATTCCTGTTCTTCATAATCGTATCAGGCAGGGACTTTGGCCCCATGGCGACTATCGTCAAAAAAAGCCGTGAACACTTTGAAGTACCTAAGGAATATGGCGATGCCGAATATGACGCCCTGGTGGCAAATGTTGGAAAAGGCCGCAT
>DOYB01000242.1:14286-14779 GCA_003518745.1 Selenomonas sp.
ATACTGGTACTCATCATAGGCTGTGTATACGGAATGCTCTATACTGGTGGAATCCACACGGGGAAAACTATCGCAGAAGCCTTCGCCGACTGCGATTCCTCAAAGGGTATGGTGTTCGGCGCGTTCCTTGCTCTGGTATTTACCTTCTTCCTCTATCTGCCCAGACGCGTCATGGGCTTCAAGGCCTTCTGTAGCAGCTTCAGCACCGGCTTCAAGCTTATGACGCCTGCCATTTTCATTCTCTGCCTTAACTGGACCTTTTCCGGTCTCTGCGGAGAGGATTACCTGAATCTGGGCGGTTTTGTGGAACAGGTAGTGAGCATTAGCGGCTGGCTGGCCGGGATGATGCCCGCAATCTGCTTCCTGCTGGCTCTTGGAATGTCCTTCACCACCGGCAACTCCTGGGGTACCTTCGGCATCATAATCCCTATTGCCGTGACCATCCTGGGAACGGAAAACATGGAGCTTGTAGCCGTAACCGTTGCCGCCATTC
>DOYB01000131.1:0-3433 GCA_003518745.1 Selenomonas sp.
TTATTGGCCAGCTTTTGTTTTTGGACAGCAAGTGTTTCGGCAGCGGAGTTGTTATCCGTTGGTGTACATAGTTCGCGTTATGTATCTATGCCGACAAGCATTACCCGCATAGCAGTGGGGGACCCGGAGATTGCAACCATCGTGAGAGTACCATCATCGAGGACAGAATTTTTGGTGGTAGCACACAAGGCCGGAACCACGTCACTCTTCGTTTGGGGGGCGGATGGAGCACGTTATGAATACATTGTCGGTGTGTCTCCTGAAGATGAGGGGCAGGCCAAGGTTATTGAAAGTGCTATCGGCTTGCCGGGAGTACGGGTAAAGATGGTGGATGGTAAAGTCTTGCTTACCGGTACCGTGGAAAATCAGTATGAGCGCAATTATGCTATGCGAACCGCGCAACTCTTTGTGAAGGATGATACGTCAGGAAATCTTAGTGTAGGCAGCAATGCCAATATGCGTCTGCAGGCACAAACTGCGGATAAAAATTCGCGTTCCGGTTCAGTCGGGGGAAATACGTATTCCTCAGCCGGTTCGGTAATCGACCTGCTGCATCTTCGTCATCCTTCGCAGATAAAACTGGAAGCACAAGTAGTAGCGATTAATCCTACGGAAAATTCGGATTTGGGCTTTGTCTATGGCTCAGGCACCGGTTCAGACCTTATCAGTTCGCCTGGCGTGTTTTATGGCGGTCAATCCTATGGTTCAGGCGGCAGTACGACCTTCCGCAATAATCCATGGACATGGTTGACGGAACATCATAGTGATATCAATGTTGCCCTGCGGGCTTTGGTAACACAGAACCGGGCCAAGATTTTATCCCGGCCCAGCATTACGACCATGAGCGGTGAAGAAGCCGTTATTCAGGTTGGCGGTGAGATTCCCTATACGACCAGAGATAAAAATGGCAATCCTACGACGGAATTCAAAGATTACGGGATTATCCTCCAGTTCAAACCCTTGGTCGATGCGGAAAATCGCATTGTTTCCTCTATCCATACAGAAGTCAGCATGCCTAGTGGTGAGACGATAGACAACCAGCCAATTTTGGACAAACGGCGGGCGGATGCAGTCGTAACGGCAACATCCGGCTCGACAATGGTTATTGGCGGCTTGATGGATTCGCGTGAGTATAAGGTGGTTCGCAAATTCCCCTTCCTGGGTGATATTCCCATTATTGGCGAATTTTTCAAGTACACCTCGAAAAGCCGCAATCGGCAGGAATTGATTATTTTAGTTACGCCACGTTTGGTTGATGAGAATAGCGCTTCCAAGGCTGAAATGACCAACGATATGCATAAGTTCTATCAGAAAGGTCAGCAGGAGAAGGCTGCTATGAAAAAAGTAGACCTCAATGAAGAAAGTGCGTCAGCAGAGAAAAAGACAGAAGAAGCTGTTGAGGAAAAGGCATCTGCGGTGAATCGGGAGGGGGATGATTCCCGGCAGGTAGCAGCGGAAATGGCCAGTGAGTCGGTTTTGGATAAATACCTGAATCGTGATGTCCTGAAGAAAAAATAAGGAGCGCTGCAATAGGGGAAGGGGGAGTTGATGACATGGACGCAACGAGCAGTATTATTATCTCTGTTTTCAGCACTTCCTCTGGTAGTGGCAAAACCGTTACGGCAATCAATTTGGCAGCCGGACTGGCTGAGGAAGGGTATCGGACATGTTTGGTAGACCTTGATTTGCAGTTTGGTGACGTTATGGGCTATCTGGATATGGTAAGTGATTTTACCATTGCCGATGCCCAACGGGCTATATTGAGGAATGAAGAAAAATTTAATGTAGATGATTACCTGACGGAATACAAATGTGGCGATACAGCTTTTTCGGTATTGCCGCCGCCAAGGGAGATCAATGATGCTTATTTAATCAGCGTGGAGGCTGTCGAAAAAATCATCGGCTCGATGAAGGGATTCAACTTTGTTGTATTGGATTTGACTTCCGTGTTCAGTACCTTGAATCTGGCTATGCTGGATATGAGTACGGTCATTAATTTTGTCGGTGTGATGGATTTTTTACCGGCGGTAAAAAACTATAAAGTTGGTTATGATACGCTTCTGCGCTTTGATTATGAGGAAAGTAAGATTTGTCTGGTCGAAAATAAGGCCGATTCAGACAGATATATCAAAGCAAGAGATGTCGAGCGACTATTGGGCGCTAAGATTTATCATCATTTGCCCAGTGACCCGCAGGCCATTACCTATTCTATCCGTATGGGAAAGCCACTCATGTATTGTGTACCCTTGTCACCGTTGACCCAAAGTTATTGGGAACTGGTGAGCAGATATACAAATCGAACCAAGAAGTCCAGAATAGCTTCGCATCCGGTGCAGGAAAGGAAGGGGAAAAAGAAACTTCTTTCCTGGCTGTTTGGGGATGATGACTGGCTGACGGCGCAGAATATGAAGTGAGAGCTGGTGACCAAGGTGACTTATCGCGTAATACTTGTAGAGCGGGACAGGGATATGTTGTCCCGCATGGCGGGCATACTCAAGGCTAATGATGCTTTTGACCTGGCTGCAACCTTTCATGATGCGGATACGGCCTATGGGCAGAGCAGTGTTTTTCGTCCCAATTTGTTTTTGATTAATGTGGATGAACCTGGGGCTGTGGAGATGATACCTCGATTTATCAAGTCTTATCCGCAGGCACAGATTTTGGGAACTATGGGGCAGTGGAAATCTACTGTTGCCGAAGCGATGCTGTCAGCGGGGGTTTGTGGTTGTATTTTAAAGCCATTCAATTCTACTGATGTTTTGGAGGCTTTGAAGATTTATAAACGTCGGGGACAGTCCTTGCCGACACGTACGTTGGCTTTGTTCAGTCCAAAAGGCCATTCCGGCCGTACTACTTTGGCAACGGTGTTGGCTATTGAGTTGGCCAAAAAAAGTGGCGAATCCGTAGGGATTATTGATGCGGATTTGCAGTTTGGGGACGTGGCGATGTTCTTTGATGCTGTTCCCCGCCATAATGTGGTAGAGGCAACGCATGATATCAATCTGCTGACGCCGGCGGCATTAGAAAATTATTTTCATCCGGTAGGTAAGGGCGTATGGATTATGAGCGGCCCTTTGCAGCCAGAACATGCCGAACTGGTGGAGGCTAACCGCCTGATTGAAGTGGTGCGGATGGCAGGTTGTCTGTTCCGCTATGTCATACTGGACTTGCCTGTGGGCTTTAATCCGATTTCGCTGGCTTTGGCCGAATGTGCGGATACGGATATTCTGATATCTATGCTGAATAGCGGGCAGGAAGTACGGCATATGAAGCGTTCGCTAAAGATGTTTCATATGTGGGATGCCTATGGAAAACGGGTTTACACGATGTTTTCCGGTGTACATAACTGTACCGAAGACCATAAGCGCAAGTTGGAAGGAGAACTGGGGCGCTCCGTAACATTAATGTTGCCGGAGGAACGGCGAATTAAGGA
>DOYB01000131.1:3508-3992 GCA_003518745.1 Selenomonas sp.
ATGAAGGATTTGCCGGAAGACGCACCTTTTGTTGAGGCGGTAGCTGATTTTGCCTTTGCGCTTATCAGTGACCGGAGGTGAGCGCAATGATTTTTCTAGCAGCAATAGTTGCCGCTTTGGCTGCTTTTTTTCTCGTAATCTTGATTGCGGTATATTTTCAGCATGTGCGGCGCATGAGTATTTTTTATCGTCTGCGTCGTCATCATATCATTGAAGCTGGACAGACTTTGGATCAGCCTTATCTGGAGCGGATGCGGCAATGGCTGCGTAAGGCCGCGGCTCCCATAGCGGAACATGGGCCTATACAAGCTTTGGATTTCCGGATGCGGCAGGCAGGAATTCCCCTGTTGGGCGGCGAATTTTTAGTATTATTATCCGTTAGTTCTTTGGCGGCTTTTCTGATTGGTTGGATGCTTACCTTGGAACTGGGAACAGCATTTCTATTTGGTGGGCTCGTTGCCGCAGCTATTTGGATTTTTGTAGC
>DOYB01000131.1:4095-4423 GCA_003518745.1 Selenomonas sp.
GGGGATTGCCTGACAACGATTGCCAATGCTTTGCGGGCAGGTTATAGTTTCCCTCAGTCGGTAGAGGTCGTATCCAGAGAAATGGAACCGCCTATCAGTGATGAATTTGCCCAGGTGTCCCGCGAAGTTTCCATGGGTGTGCCGTTGGAGTCGGCCTTGGAAGCTATGGGGCGCCGGGTCGGTAGTATGGATTTGGACTTGGTGATAACAGCCGTGCTGATTCAGCGGGAAGTCGGCGGTAATCTGGCGCAGATTCTCGATAATATCGGCGATACCATTCAAGAACGCATTCGCATGAAGCGTGAGATTTTCGCGTTGACAGCACAGG
>DOYB01000219.1 GCA_003518745.1 Selenomonas sp.
TTGCCATGCGTACCACCTTCGCGGAGGAAAAACTGACCCGGCAGGTGGAGGCAGACTGCCATGACCTTTGTTTCATGGGTTCCACCATTTCAGCCACCGGTATGGCAGGCTACGAAATCCATATGGGACATACGGATTTCACAGGAGAAGTAATACACCCGTTCACTGTCAAAAGGGATGCTGATTCCCAAAGCGTCCCTGAAGGTTTAGTTTCTAAAGATGGTCTTGTCTTTGGAACTTATATCCACGGAGTTTTCGACCATGACAGCTTCCGCCGTGGCATACTTAACGCAATCCGCGAGCGCAAGGGACTGGCCCCCTTGGAAAGCAGGCGTAATCTCAGAGCCGAAAAGCAAAGAAACTATGAAAGGCTTGCAGCCATCGTGAAAGAAAACCTCAATATGGACCTCCTTAGGAGTATCATGGGAGAACGGGAATGCTGACGGGAATCATAGCCTTTTTACTGGATACCATTATCGGAGATCCCAGAAGCAGATTTCATCCGGTGGTGCTCATGGGGAATCTGATTGCCCTGCTTGAAAGAATATTTTACCGTAAAGCTGACAGCGATGGAAAGAAAATGCTGGCAGGAAGCATCCTGGTAATCCTAGTGCTGCTGATTTCATATGATGCGGCCTGCGGTATTCTATACCTATCCTATATGACAGAGTCGGAGCTTGTCCGATATGCGGTTTCCGGAGCGCTCCTCAGCTTCATGATTTCCCCCAAGAGCCTCGCCGCTGCCGGGAAGGAGATTCACGACCTGCTTATGGAAGGGAACCTCAAAGAGGCCCGCCGCAAAGTCGGCTGGATAGTAGGGCGTGATACCGACAAACTGGAGGTAGACGGAGTCACCCGCGCCACCGTTGAAACAGTCTCGGAAAACACAGTGGACGGAATCATTGCCCCCCTGTTTTTCTTCGTTATCGGCGGCGTCCCCCTGGCAGTACTCTACCGTGCCGCGAACACCATGGATTCCATGATTGGCTACAAAAACGATAAATACCTTTACTTCGGACGAGCTGCCGCGAAGCTGGACGATGTACTGAACTATATCCCCGCCCGCATAACCAGCCTGCTCTTCTTTGCCTCTGCCTGGATCCTTGGTTTCGACTACAGGAATGCCATCCGTATGGTACAACGGGACGCAGACAAACACCCCAGTCCAAACGGCGGCTATGCTGAGGCCGCCGTGGCCGGGGCGCTTCACATTCGTTTAGGCGGCATCAACTCCTATTTCGGCAAGGAATCCTTTCGCGCCTACATGGGAGACCCCCATCAGGAATTAGCTCCCATTCATATCATGGGAGCCATACGGCTCATGTATACGGCAACGGTTCTGTTCCTGCTGTTTGCCTATGCCTTGCTGCATGCCATAAATGCCTGAAATACAAAACGGGTATGTTACAGAATGCGAACGCATCTGCGACATACCCGTAAAATTTACCCAAGAGGCTGCATTGTCCTCCTACGTCCGGTGAACCGGGCTATCTCATTGTAGCCAAACTGCCTCACATACTCTACGGCTTCCTCATTATAGCTGCCACAGTCCTCGGGCTTATGGGCATCCGATGAGATTATTATCGGCAGCTCATATTTTGCCGCGACCTTCATGAAATCAGAATAAGGGGAAATCTCCTTAATAGGATAGCGGTAGTAGGTACCCGTATTCACATCTATGGCCATGTCAGCCTTCTTGAGAGCCTTTGCTACACGTTCCAGAATCGGCGTCACATCGAAATCCGGTATATGTCCATACAGCCTTATGTTGAAGGGATGCCCCAGCACATCGTAGATACCCGATGCCGCCAGCTTTTCCACCTCTTCAGCATACCATTCGTAAATTTCACTAAGCTCATGATTTTCCCATTCTGCCTTAATCTCAGATGAATCATAGGCCCAACCCCTGAGGAAATGAATGGAGCCGATAATATAATCAAAATCATAGCCCGACAGGATTTTCCTCACTTTATCCTGGGATTGGAAATTACATACCTCTATACCGGTCTTAACCCTATGCTTGGCTCTGAGCTTCTCCATAAAGCCAAAGTATTCGTCAAGAGTGTATTTGAATTTGTTCTTCTTCAGCCACTTCTTCTGGAACTGTCCCACAAAGGAATCATCCAAAATCAAATCCTCATAGTAGAGCTCCTTGAACTCCGGAAAGGTATGGGTATGCTCTGTAATGCCTATTTCATCCAAGCCATGCTTCTTCGCTGCCTCGAAAAAGCCCTCCGCCCATTCCTCTTCGTAGGAACCGTACTCGAAGTGCATGTGATAATCAAGCTTCATAAATGCCTTCCTTCTTAAATCAATCCCTCATCCATCAGCCTGCGGATACCTGCCAGGACGCCGCCCTCCTCATTGCTGGTGGTCTCGAATCTGGCAACCTCCTTGATTTTGTGATGGGCATTCGCCATGGCGAAGCTGTAGTACGCGGAGGACATGATTTCAAGGTCGTTCAGGTAGTCCCCAAACACGGCACATTCCATCGGAGAAATACGCAGCTTCTTCTGAACCTGCTGAAGTGCCAAGCCCTTGTTTATGCCAAAGCACATGACATCCACCCAGAAATCGCTGCTGCGGACAACCTGCATACGCCCTTGGAACTGCTGCAGATGAGGATAGATGGTCTTACTTGCGTGACCTGTCTTATCATAGAACGATACCTTGATTACCTCGTCATCGACTTCACGGAAATCCTTCACAACGCTGTTATGGGTATAATATTTCGCAAGCTCTGCCAAATACTCAGGTTTCTCCTGCTCCTCCACGATATAGGCATCCTTCTTGCCGCAATATACGCAAAAGATATCCGGCAGCTTCAGCCCGGCCTCCATTACCTGAAAGGCAAAGGACTTCCGAATAGGACTCGAAAAGAGCTCTTTTTGCTGATATTTCACCATAGTACCATTTTCGGCCACAAACAAAAATTCATTCTCATAAGCAGGAAAGCTATCCAGCAGAGAATAATACTGCCGCCCGCTGGCAGGCCCAAAAAGCACCCCGCGCTTCTTCAGCTCTGTCATAACCTCGTCAAAGCCCTCTGGCAGCTGCCCATTATCCTTCAGCAGCGTTCCATCCATATCCGACAATATCAGCTTGATCATATTTTCTCCTTTAACTCTAAAATTCCTAGGCCGCCTTGCTCTCAGGAAGCTCCCTATTCACGCCTCCCTCTTCCAGATCAGCCTGGACTGGCGGCAGCTCATTTTTCACATCAATGCGTCCCACCTGGATATCCGGCATTCCAACCTTGTTCAGGTAATCCGCAAGAACGTCCTCGCAGGTATCGAATTCCCCTGCTATTGGCAGATTCTTCAACATCTCGAAGTCATCACCGCCCGACAGGAGATAGTCATTTGTGGCAATACGATATGTACGTCCTTCATCCAGGGGCTGGCCCTCAATCTTGATATCGCTCACGCGGCTGCCTACAGGCTGCAGAGGATCAAAGGCAAAGGTCATACCGCTTACATCCAGGAATCCCCCAAATGAAGCAGGATAACCATAAACGGAATGCTCCAGCATAGCCTTTATAGCCTGCCCCTTTATTTCAGCCATCTTCACAGTATTTCCAAAGGGGAAAATCGCCATTACGTCTCCCTTTGTGACATTTCCCTCGGGCAAATCGCTTCTAATGCTGCCGCCATTGATAACAGCTATATCAGCTCCCGTCCTCCATCGGATAGCATCACTGCAGAGATTTCCCATCTCTGCCTCCTGACGGCGTACTATCAGCCTATCGCCGGTGAGCTTGCGTTCTGATTTCGCGACCACTTCGTCAAACAGCTCCCGGTTCTTCTTTTCAATATTATCCAGAGTCTTCTTCACCTGCGAATCAGGCTTGAGATGCATCTCATTCTTTTCAATGAGTTCAGCCTTCCTGCTGCTGATTTTGTGATTATCCGTCTGAATAGTCACCTTCCCTAGATTATAATCATGCCACCCTGTCTGGACGATCAACGTATCATTCACCCAAATGCCCTCGGGAAGCTCCGTATGACTGTGACCATCAACTATAACATCAATTCCGCTGACTTCATGGGCAATCCTTTCACTGGTAAACTCGGAGCTCTGATCTACTCCCATGTGCATTAAGGCCACCAGGACATCACACTTATCCCGCAGTTCACCTACCATGCGCCTCGCCGTTTCCACCGGGTTCAGGAACTCCACATCCCTGACATTCGAGGGATTGGTCTTGTAGGCCGTCTCAGGAGTGGTCATGCCAAAGACTCCCACGGTAGTCCCATCGGACATCTT
>DOYB01000136.1 GCA_003518745.1 Selenomonas sp.
GCAGGGACGCGCTGCTGGATCTTGCCTCACGCTGCGAGGTACAGGAGGTTTCTCTTTTTGTCACGTCAGTCGTTCAGGCAGAACGTCTTGGCTCAAATATGAGCAATACCCTTAAGGTTCAGGCTGAAAATGTCCGAGAGAGGCATCGTCAGTGGGTTAAGGCCATGGCTCTTAAGGCTCCGGTCAAGATTGTGCTTCCCTTGGTCGGATGTATTCTGCCTGCCATATTTATAGTGGCTCTTGGTCCTGCGCTATTCAGTGTGGCAAAGAATCTATTCAAGTAGATATGAATTTAAAGGTCCTGTGAAAAATGATCTCAATCAAGATGTCACTTTTCACAGGACCTTATTCTTATTCTTTGTAAACAATATTGTTAGTGTAGTAGGTCAGGGAGTCATAGACAATCGAATATGTATCCTTGATGTACTTAACGGTATAGGAGAAGGTGTTACCCCCTGTATGGGTTGCGCCCCAGATTGGGAGGGATACCTCTCCGGAGGTCAGTTTCGTCCTTGTGGAGGAAGTGCCTTTGTCGATGATGCGCGCTGCCATAACAAAGCCGTTGATTTTACCGCTTCCCGTTATGGTAACTTCGCTGAAGGGAGCGTAAATGACGCCGTTGAAGTCCGCATCGAGATTTATGGTATATGGTGCGGACAGCGTAGCGCTGGTTAATCGCTCCGTGGACAGGATTCGTTCTGTGCTATGCCCCCATGCCTGTTTGGGCTCTTTAACATTAGTCTTTGGAACGTCCTTAGTAGTCCGGTTCGGATCGGGACCATCGTAGGCGATGATCATGGGCTTTTTCTGATAGCCCTTGACATTGATGGTGATGGGCTGGGCAAAGGTTGGGCTGCCGCCGAATTTGATGGGCTCGCTTTCAAAGCGCATATAAAGCGGAGTTTTATTGTCTTCGCTGAGAACATCACTGGTGATGTTCAGCACTGTCCCGCGTACAGTCCCGGAAGAACCTATATTGGGACGATCCAGGAACAATCCCGTTATTTCTCCTTCTTTTCCTTTCTTCATCAGCGCCGCGTCCAGCGTGTAGACAAGATTTTTCAAGGGAGATACATCCGCCCAAGGGTCAGCATAGATTGGATCGGCGCGGAAGGTATCTACCAACGAAGCATTGTCGCTTTCATCGTAGGTGATGACTGATTCATTGCCGCCATTCTTATGAGGCGAAGTTATAGGATCTCTATCTTTATAGGCAATAATACGATCTCCGTTAACGAATGGTTCCTCTTTTGTGATATCCTTGACGTAGTTTTGCCAGGAATCCGTGAAATAGGCCGATTTTCTGTAACCGAAGCCGGTAGTTCTTATATTGAAATTCATGGTTTCAGGATCGGTATTTGTGACTGTAAAGTAGTTGCCGACAATGGACTCCCAATAGTAGTTGGGAATTGTTTCCGCGATATTTTTTGCAACCTCAGGGATGAAGTCATCAATATTTTTGTCGCTTGTTTCAATATATGCCATTGCTACCGCGGTAGCCTCGGGTGTTAGGGAATCAATACCGAAAAAACGAGCGAAATATGTGGGAATCGTATCTTGCAGTCTGACAAGATAGCATACGGAATTCACGTTGTTGTTCGCGTCTCTGGAAGCCCATAGCTTTGTGGTTTCTTCATCTTTTTCTTTCAATGCGGTAAGTGAAATTTTTTGATTCTCACTGGTATTGTTGTCCACATATATCTCCGCGCCTCGGTCTGCAAGGGCGGTGTCATCATCGGGGAACAGATGATATTCCTTTCCGTCCAGCGTAACGGTAAATGAGCCATCTTTCTTGTCTATGTCACTTGGAAGTTCTGACAGACGGTAACTAACGGTATCGAACTGGGTTCCGCCGAATTGTGATACACCGGCCAGCGCCGCGGCATCTGCCACGTTCTGCAGATGGGACTTATTGGCATAAAGACTGCCAAGATCCAGTACGACCCCTCCCGCGAACATAAGCGCGGCCATAGAACAAGCCAACATTGCAAGGGAAGAACCTTTTTGGTTATTTTTGAATTTTCGCTTTATTCGGTTGAACATCTTTCTTTCCTCCGAAAATCTATGATAATAATTAGATTTTATCATATTAGTTAAGAAAAATCCATTTAAAATTAGAAAACGTGTTCTGTTTGTATTCGTCAGTATTTGGCGCATATACATAAGGCTTGAAAGTATCAGAAGCCAAAAGTTTCCGGGTTTTGGAAGACTTTTGGCTTCTGATACTTTCATAATATGCGTGATTAGCTTAATCCCATGTAATACTGTCGGGGTTCACCAGATGAATCTTTGATGAAGGGGAGGCGCCTGAGCCGTTGCCGGATCCCGAACCTGAACCACTTCCGGAACCGGAGCCGGAAGAACTGCTTGATTTTCCTGTGATATTGAAGTTTTCGTATCGGAAGGTGCCTTTGCCGCCTTGCAGATTGACCGCATTGGCAATGATGGTACCGCTAAAGGTTCCTCCGTTAGCATTAATCAAAAGTCCTTCGCCGTCATCGATGTTCGGAGCATAGACAATACCGCGGAAAGTATTTCCTTCAGACATATTCATTTGAAGCTTCCCCGTACCCATGTAGACTAGAACGAGTGGGCGTTCATTGCTGCCAGTTATGTTGAAGTTGACTTGGCTAATGCTCTCGTCAAGGTAGTAGTAGACGGGGTCGCTTTTATCCCCGGGAATCTTTCCATTAATGGTGATGGAAGCATTTCCGTCGCCATTGTGAGCACTCCAGGCCTTGCTGCTGGATAAATCACTGGAGGTCATATCTTTCTTTCCATTGAATGCCTCATTGTTGGAATAATTATTCACAGCTTCTGAGTTTGACCAATTACTGTTCCAGCCCACATAGTCCGGCAATCCGAGATTCTGCTTTGTATATTTTCCCAAGCCGTCTATATCGTAAGACTCATAGATGGCCTGATGTGCGTAATCGCTCCCTTTTTTTATGGCATCATTGACAGAAAGCCCTTCGTTTCTGGCTTTTTCAGTGAAGAAATACGCCAAATTCGATGCCTGGGTACTGTACTGTAAATAATCGTACTTGTAGCTGTCCTTTTTGTCTTCTCCTGATCCGTCTGTAAAGGCTATTGTTCCATCGAAAGTTACGCAGTTCTTGAGCTGACCGTTCATGTTGAAATTATCTGGATTATCTATAGAGTTGACGGCATGGAAATTTCGACGGAAAATGAATAAGTCCTTGGGATTTACACTGTTATCAGTCTTTTCGGGGGTTCCGCCACCGTTGTCTGTGGATATGGAAGCAATACCGTCAACTGTAATCTCAGGACCTTCGTCCATGAAGAATTTTATGAAGTAGGTGGGGGCATGATCCTTGAGCTGAACTCGGTAGTAGATTGTACCGTCCGCGCCATCAGTTTGTTTCGCCGCATATGAGGGTATCGCAGTGTAACCGTTTCCTAGATTGTTCCTCACATATTCTTCCGCAAACTTATCGGCTTCAGGGTGATTGTTTATGGTTTCTTCATTGTCTGCCATGGCGCGGGCACCTGCCAATGCCGCCGCGTCTGCCGCGTTTTGCAGTTCGCTTTTATGGGCGAACAGGCTGCCAAGATCAATCACGGCCGCGCTGCAGAACATCACTGCAGCCATGCTGGCCGCTACCATTACGAAGACATCTCCCTTTTGCTTGCCTTTTATGCAGCTTAAAATTCTCTTTGCAATCAAATCTCATTCACTCCTTACAGTTTTCTCATCTTTAGGTAGGTATAATCTGGATACCATGCTTCGGATACCGGTTTCCTCTATTACATGATCCATGCATTCATTCGCAAGGGCGCCGGCCGTGCCCCAGGGGGAGTACTCGTCGCGAAAGCTCTTTCCGTATTCCTTGCGGAATGCCTGATCGTTTGCTCTTTCATAGCCCGCAAGCTCCACAGCGGCGGTGCTGCAGATGATGTTGCCGTGATTCCAGTTGAATGATATGTAGCTGTACTGGCTGTAGCTTGTGAGCACGGGACATACGACTATATCGGCCTGAAGCTTATCCGCGAGGGGTTTCATGGCATCCCTCAGTTTCACCTTTTTGCCGGTTCTTCCCATTTCGGCTAGAACGCTTTCCAAGGCGGCTTCGCATTCGGCTTCGGGGAGATATTCCGCTACCTGCAGGGTTTTATTCAGTGGTATGTGAAGGGCGCGGTCCAGTTTGGTTTCGAGGGATGCCATAGTTTCCCTGTCGGGGATTTGGCTTGTCTGCAGTATTATGGGGATACGGGCAATCCTAGCCAAATGCTCTTCAGCGGATGCGGAGTCAGGCATGAGGCATAGGGAAAACATCAGCAGTAAAAATAGAAAACGTTTCACATAATCAATCCCTTTCTTAGTGAATGGCTTTCTTTTTGAAACGGCCTCCTATGATATCATGGACGGCATTGATGGTGACGAAAGCATTTTCGTCTTTTTCCAGAACGATTTCCTTCAGCTTGTCAACCTCGAGCCTTGTCACTACGCAGTAAAGCACTTCTTTGCTTTCACCGGTATATCCGCCTTGGCCGTGGAGCAGGGTTACGCCTCTGCCGAGCCGATCGTTCAGGGCTTCCGTGATTTCTTCATGCTCGTTGGTTACGATCATTACCGCGTAGGATTCATCAAGGCCCTTGATTACCACGTCTATCATCTTTGATATCACAAAGTATGCAACCAGGGAGTACATGGCTTTGTCCCAGCCATACAGCAGCCCGGCGCTTGACAGGATGAAGAGGTTGATGAACATGACCACCTCTCCCACGGAGAAGATGGATTTCCTGTCCATTATAATGGCAACGATTTCTGTCCCGTCAAGGGAACCTCCGGCGCGGATTATGAGTCCAACGCCAAGACCGTCGATAATGCCTCCGAATATGGCCGCCAAGAAGGGGTCTCCCGTTACCTTTTGAATTGGCTCAAAAACCGTAGACCATATGGATAGGAAACATATGGCGATCAAGGTCGCCATGGCAAAGTTTTTCCCAATTTGCTTATAGCCAAGGTAGAGGAAGGGTATATTCAGCAGGACTAAAAAAATTCCCACGGGAAGCCCTGTGATGGACTGCATCATAATCGAAATGCCCACGATGCCGCCGTCGATGACCTCGTTTGGGATGAGGAACATTTCCAGTCCTACGGCTGCTATTATCGCTCCGACGAATATGGTGAGATATTTCTTGAGGTACCCCTGTTTTTTTCGGGGGGGGTGGGACTTGGTTATATTTTCTTTAACGGGTATAGCTGTTTCAGTTATTTCAACGGAAT
>DOYB01000161.1:0-2384 GCA_003518745.1 Selenomonas sp.
CGATGGCGAGGGAGGGATTTGCCGCAAGTTCATTCGCGTCGTATGATTCGCCTTCGAGGATGTGTCTGGGGGCTGTTGCCTTTCGTAGCATGTTGGCTTCCTTGACCTTCTGGATAACCTCAAAAAGCCTCGCTCTGCCGGGTATACCATAGGATTTGAGGGCAGGAGTTGCGGCAAGGCAGATGGTCTTGGCAGTGCGGCTCTCATCAGCTACGACCAGATTGGTAGTGAGTGGGTCAAGCCCTCGTTCCACGCATTCCACAGAGGCATAGAAGGATTTTAGGTCTATGGCGATATAGGACTTGTCTGGCATTGAGGCAGCCTCCTTTCCTTCAACGGGGGGTGATCAGTAGATATATTCTCTACACCTCATCGATTTTCCTGTATCGAAAATCCTATCTTGGCAAGATTTACCGGCACCATGGCGAAGTCAAATAGGAAAAAGGAATTTCCTGGGTGGAATGGATTTTGTAAGGAAAAAATGATGTGCCATGCAAGTGTACGGTGAGAAATGATAAGGTCACCAGGATGAAACAGGCCATGAAAAGGGAGCACGACGAAAAGACGAAAAAGCTTGTAATTAATCCCGATTTTCTGGTAGATTACAGGAAAAAATCCGTTTCTTTTGCCGGGCATGATCTGAATCTGAATCCTGAAGAGGAAATGGTAAAAAAAGACATTGATACGTTGTTCCAATATATGGATGGAACAAATGATTTTACTGGAGATACGGCAGAACTTCGGGCTACTTACTGGAAAATCATGATATACATGTTCTGTGCACCGTTCATTGCTCCGCTGCGCTATAGCTACAGGGACATAGCTCCTGCCAATTCAGTTGGACGTCCTTTCCCAATGTATATGATATTGCGTGGGCCGAAGAATGGTGGGAAATCTTCCATTATAAAGACGGTACAATGCTTGATGTTTGGCAAGCCGTTAACTAAGCTGCCGCCTAACGTAGTATCACCAAAACTATTTGAGATGTATTTACTTCAGGTAAAGGGCTGTCCGTTACTCATCGACGATATTACCAATAGCCGATTCAAGTATTTGAAGGATATCGTCAAGAATGAGGACATGCTTTTACGCGCAGGAGTGCGCAACCACGGATGCTTCATATTGACTTCCAATGAGGCGGAGAAGGTAGATGCTGATGTTGCCAAGAGAGTGATTGTTTTTAACATTAGGAGCCAGCTGACTGATGATGTCGCTGCCAAGCGTGACAGGTCATTGCATCGCATTCAAAGCCAAATGGGAACCGCATTGTACAGAAAATATCTTGCTTGCATGATTCCAAGGGTTGAGAACTTAGTGGAGCTTATCCAGAACGACAGTACAGACAATCCAGAATGGACTCCGGATATATTCAAGCTGTCATCACAAACGTTGATGGATATATTCGTTGAATATGATATTCCGATACCGTCAGAATTGCAGCTCTACGAATGGAAGGATTTCATGGGGGAGGTCATCAAGGCAGACAAGGCGATTAACATCCTCCGTCAGGCCTATGCGATAGAGCCGCAGTTGTTTACGATTAAGCGGGACAAAGACTTGATTCTGATGGATTTGAGCAAGGCTAATCTCAGTCCTAAGGATATAGAGTCCTTGAAAAATGAGCTGCCGGTAGATGCCACACACATCTGCGTTGGCTCTACGTTGCCAATACAGTTATCTGCTATGGTGGAATATGCAGGAATAAACTTTCAAAAAGATGACAGCTTGCTGACAAAGCTGTATCAGTGGTTCAGGGGGAATTAACGATTACCAGGCACGTCCATATATATAGGCATATTGATGAGGAGAAGGAGACTTTTCAAAAGGCATTAGAAAAGTTATCCGTGAAGGAGGCGGATATAAAGGTACACCAGGAAGCCCAGCGGGATTTTCTGGTGTACCGAAATCTATTGGAGGAGATAGGCGATGAGTATGCCATTGTAATGGTAAAGTCTTTGGAAAGTATCTGCAATGGCAGGGAATTTGTTCCTGATGAGTTGAAAACGCTGGTGGCATCCCGAGTTGTCTTTCTTGTAATGGACTATCCGGTGATGCTCACCAAGATTGACCTAGAAACAAATCATATGTTCCTTCAGTTGCTGATGGAGGTTTACACGAAGCCAAAGGCCAAGTTGGCGGAACTTAGGGCAGAAAAGTCCAAGCGCCTGGGGCGTAGAAAAATTGGCTACCCGGAAAATTGGTCAGAGCTGTACGACAAATGGAAGGCTGGGGAAATTACAGGAAGGGATTTTATGAAAGCTACAGGACTAAAAAGAGGAACCTTTTATCACATGGCGGCAGAATACGAGGAGTATATGAAATCGGAATCCATCGACCAAGAGCAATATGGAAAGAAGTAGGAAGGCATTAAGGCAAATAATTTT
>DOYB01000161.1:2443-10347 GCA_003518745.1 Selenomonas sp.
TTTTGCATGATTTATCGTGGCTGTGGCGAAATACCTCAATATGAGTTTATAGAATTGAAAAAAGCCCAATCCAGTTGACGGAATCCAACACATGCCCTATAATACACGGAGCACTATGTAAAGGAGGCCAATCATGGACAAGAAAGTATGGGGCAAGACAGAACTGGTTGATAAGGTAGCAGAGAAGGCGGGCATGACCAAGAAGGCTGCAAAGACCGCCATTGAGGCAACTATGGAGGTCATCAAAGACAGCGTAAAGGACGGAGCGGAAATTCGTCTCATGGGATTCGGCACTTTCAAGAAGCAGCACCGTGATGCCAGGAAGGGGCGCAATCCTCAGACCGGGGCAGAGATGGAGATAGCTGCCAGCGACAGCCTTTCATTTAAATCGAATGTGAAGTATTGAGTTTAAGCGAGTCAGTGATGGCTCGCTTTTTTGCAGGAATTAACAGCTTGGTGGCGAAATATGTCAGTATGAGGGCGTGTTCAAGGTGAATATCGAAATATACACAGGGAGGAACGTTGCCGTATGTCGAAACGAAAAAAGAAACATTTGACGAGAAACCGGATAGGGGATGGAATCGATTTCTGTGTTCTGTCGGCACCTTATGCTCTTGACGAAGATGATACTCCACAGATTCAGTATGAGCGGTATATGGAAGACGATAATCGTCATATGGATTTGGACGGCAAAAAGTTCTATAAAATTATATGCACCTATACGATGCATATGCATGGACAACATCTTATTATAGCTGTCGTAGAAAAAAGTATGAACAGCCGAATCGGGTATATACTGGTTGATGAGGATGGACGGGAATTTACTGTAACCGGAATAGAAACGCTTCATCCTACTGAGACAGAGATAACTGAGTGCTGTCACCGGACTACTTACCTGGTATTAAAGGTTGACTCTATGGAGATAGGGAAATATTTGGCAATAAAAGAGAGACAAATCGTTAAGAATCTTGTTCAGAAGTTTAAAAACTTGGGCAGGATTTAACGGCACCATGGCGAAATCAAATAGGAAAAAGGAAAAGAGCGCAATTCACTCTATACTACGACTTATGGTGTGGGCGAGAGTTTGCGGGATGCCATCAGCAAAGACTGCCGTAACTTCATTGTAGGGATTGGCGGCAGTGCAACAAATGATGGTGGAGTGGGGATGCCGGCGCTT
This sequence comes from Selenomonas sp., assembly GCA_003518745.1. GTDB lineage: Bacteria > Bacillota > Negativicutes > Selenomonadales > Selenomonadaceae > UBA9786. The sequence continues at coordinate 3,621 of DOYB01000161.1, forward strand.
GCATTTTACGGTTGTGTAGCTCGGGATGCGAGAGTCTGCAATGCACATGGGATTGACGCCTATTTCTCTATCCTCCGGTGTGCTTCTACTCTTGAGAAAGAGATGTACGCAGACAATGCTCGGCAGAACATAATAGAGGCTGTGGAGCAGGTCATGCGCCCGATTCGTGCCGATATTCGATTTAGTCCATGAATACTATTATTGAAATTACGAATATCGGCATAGGACATAAAGGCAACCGATTTGCTCAGGTCATGGAGGGAATCAACTTGAAAATAGCTATCGTGACGGGAGCATCCAGTGGATTAGGACGGGAATATGCCAAGCTGTTGGATAAAGAGGATTTGGATGAGATATGGCTCGTGGCTCGACGGGAAAAGTTGCTCCGCGATTTGGCTGGCGAGCTTGTCACCGCGACGAGAAATTTTCCCGTTGATCTTACCGCTGAATCAGCATTGACACAAATCGGCGACTCGCTCAGACTAGAGCAGCCAATTGTCCGTTTTCTGATAAACGCAGCAGGACTCGGGAAAATTGGCAGTGAAGAGGATATCATAGCGGCGGACCTTGCGCGGATGATTGACCTGAACTGCAAGGCGGCAGTCCTTATGACCCATCTGGCAATCCCATATATGGGAGAAGACAGCCATATCATGCAAATCTGTTCCTGCTCGGCATTTCAGCCAATTCCATATCTCAATGTGTATGCGGCCACAAAATCCTTCCTGTTGCATTACAGCCGCGCATTGGCTGTGGAGCTGGCTCCAAAAGGAATCGTGGTTTCAGCCATTTGCCCTTACTGGATTAAAGATACGGAGTTCATACCCATCGCCAAAGATACGAAAAATTCCGCTTACATCAAAGGCTTCCCTTTCGCTGGAAGGCAAGCGGTCATTGCAGAAAAATCCTTTGCTGCCGCAAAGAAAGGGAAGATGGTCATCACGCCGGATGCCGTTTCCACGCTGCATCGCATGATTACGAGCATCCTTCCGCATCAGTGGCTTATGACAGCCAGCAAGTGGTTTCATGGGAAGATGGCAAAAAGGCACCACGGTTAACGGTGTATTCATGGATGATGACAATGCATTCTATGACAGGAACGCCAAGAAGTTCCTATCCGAGAAGGCACTTCTGGCGAGGATTCTGAAGCATCTGGTGGCGGAGTTTCAAGACTCTTCCTGCAAGGCCATCGAGGAGAAGTACATCTAGTGTAACCTCGTTCACATCTGTATGAATCGCCCGATATGCAGTCATCTGCGTTGTCATCGTCAGTTGATTCAGTAGCCTAAGTTTTCATGTATCAGTATCACTTCGTATTTTGCGGAAGATGGCATAACCCAAAGAACGGACAGGGCACGGCAGATTCTTTCGGGGCTCTGGCAGTTATAGCAGCGATCTGCCTTGGCCGCACAGGGGGTCTTTTTCTTCAAACGCTGGGCATTTAAAGGTGCGGCAATGTTTCTGGCACGATGCATTGCCATATCAAATTTCTCGGCAAGTTTGTTCTCACCCAAGATGAAATACACTTTCCGATGACCGTATATGGTAGCGGCTACCCGATTACCGTTGCCATCAATATTGATAATCTCACCAGTTTCTGACAGGCCGTTTGCTGATGAAAGATATACATCTGCACATGCGGCTTTCTGGCAGGCCTCGGCAGTAGAACTGTCCTCCGGCACTCTCCAATGCCAGAATACATGGTTGTGTGATGCCAATTTGTCATAAACCCCCATTTGCTCAATGGTGAGTGAGCCACCAATGCCAACCGTGGTATTGTCAATGGCTGAATCAAGGTATTCCGCAGCCTCTCTGGCTGTGTCGAAACAGGAAACAGTATAGCCTAATTTCTCAAGATTTGCTTTTACTTTTGTGAAATCCATAATGCTCTCCTTTATCGTATTAGAGAATACAGAACAAAAAAAGTTTCTGCTGACAGTATACTTGTGCCTTTGAGGTCAATGAGTATGAACTCGAAAATAGGTGTCACGTACCATCTTTCACGGAATTTGCCCAGTTACCTTTTCATAATTTTCACTATCGGTTGCACCCTCTGTACTGATACAGAGAATCACAGAATCCTTGTCCAATCGAAGAGCCTCTTTTAAGGAGGCATAGCCGTTTTCATTAGAAAGTAGTTTCGCAACGACACCTGTTGTTACAGCACCGCTTTCTCCCGAAACTATACGAGTATCACCTATCCTTGGTTTCGCCAATAGACGCATTCCCGTAGTGCTTACGTCATCATCACAAATCAAAGCAAAATCAGCATAACTTTCCAAAATATCCCAGGCAAGAGAGCAAGGCTCACCACATGCTAATCCTGCCATGATAGTATCAAGATTTCCAGTAGCAGCATGAAGTTTTCCATCTGCCATCTGTGCAGTGAGGAAAATACATGCAGCGTTTTCTGGTTCTACGACAACAACTATAGGTTTTTCATTTCCTCTATACATATTAGAAAAAAATGCCGTGACTGCTCCTGCCATAGAACCAACCCCGGATTGTAAAAAAATATGAGTGGGGCGAACAGGCATTTGTCTGTAGATTTCCAACGCCATTGTGCCGTAGCCTTCCATAATCCATTGTGGTATCTCATGATAGTTATGGAGCATAGTATCCTGCATCAAAACCCATCCTTGTTCCAGTGATTGCTGTTGTGCATATCGAACAGCATCATCATAGCACCGGTTTAGGATATATGACTCTGCACCTTCTTTTTTGATATTTAGCAATCTTTCAGGTTTCGTTCCCTTTGGCATATAAATGACTGCCTTTTGTTGCAGTTGTCTAGCCGTCCAAGCAACGCCACGGCCATGATTACCATCAGTAGCGGTCACGAATGTGATTTTACCTAGCTGTTTTCGTACGGCATTTGATGTCAATTTATTAAAAGGTAGTTCGGAAATTTCTACTTGCAATTTTTGAGCAATATATCGTCCGGCGGCATAACTCCCCCCTAACACCTTAAATGCATTAAGTCCGAATCTAAAGGACTCGTCCTTAACATACAGTCCACGAATATTTAAGTCTTTTGCCAAATTTGACAATGATATCAGTGGTGTTTCTTGATACATAGGGAACGAGGCATGGAATGATTGAATCTTACGGACATTGGATTCATTGAGAAAATTAATATCGGACGTTCTATCAGATTTTTGTTTGATTGGCGTTATGTTCATAAGTCTCTCCATAATACATGAAAAATTACTTGCTCTTTATTAGGAGCGTGATACCAATGAATTTTCTAACTAAGCTGTTCCGTTCAAGGGACAAGCCCACTAATCCTAAAGGACTGGCTTCACGTCGTAGCTACCACTTCAGCGGCTGGACTTTCATGTTCGGAAAGTCTGTTGCGGGGAAAAGCGTTAACGTTACCCGTATTAGCTGAATTTATCCCATAGTTCCATCAACATTCGATAGACGAATATATTTTTCAACGTGACCTGTGAGAACCAGCGACGGGCAGACGAGCGTATTCACTCCACTGGGGATGCCTATACCTTCAGAGTGCCTTTGTCAGCCACAATACGATGGAAGGAATTGTGACAGGTGCGGCAGTCGGCTAATTTGCAATGGCCGTAGTCATTGCGGTGCTTGTGAAATGAATAAGGGAGGATTATGATAAGATGTCCATAGAAAAAGTACGGTCATTCTTACGTTTACATGGTATGGAAGAACGCATCTTGGAATTTGCCGAATCAAGTGCCACGGTGGAACTTGCCGCCCATGCGGTAGGCTGTGAGCCGGCCCGTATAGCCAAAACGCTGTCCTTTGAATTGGCGGGTAAGCCGATTCTCGTGGTGACAGCGGGGGATATGCGTATTGCTGGAGCAAAATTCAAGTCGGAGTTTCACGGCAAGCCCAGGATGTTGGCGGCTGATAAGGTGGAGAGTGCCATCGGTCACGGTGTTGGGGGCGTTTGTCCATTCGCTGTCAATGATGGAGTGAAAGTCTATCTCGATGTATCTTTGAAACGCTTCGACACGGTTTTTCCTGCCTGTGGAAGTGGAAATAGTGCTATTGAGCTTACATCGGAGGAATTAGAGAAGTATTCCGGTGCGGCAGGTTGGGTAGATGTGTGCAAGTAAAATAGCCTAATCAATAAACCGTCTACGGAGAAGCGCAATCTCCTCGGCATACCCCTCATTGTCATTTGGTGTTTCCAAGATGAATGGAAGGTTGCGCATCAGTCATTAATATGAAATAGAAATCCTATCCCAGCAAGTCCGTTTATCTCCCTCAGTAATTTCACGTATGACCTTGCAAGGATTGCCGACCGCTACGGAATTGTCTGGTATGTTCTTGACCACAATACTGCCGCTGCCGATTACTACATTGCTTCCGATGGTGATGCCGGGCATGACCTGTACACCTGCCCCAATCCAAACATTATCGCCGACCGTGATGGGATAGGCGTATTCCAAACCTTGGTTGCGCCGTTCTGTATCAATGGGGTGGCCTGCCGTATAAAATCCGCAATTGGGAGCGATGAATACGTTGTCTCCAAAGATAACTTTTCCACCGTCGAGGATCACGGTGTTGTGGTTCGCAAAGAAATTTTCTCCAATCTCTATGTTGTAGCCATAATCACACCAAAAGGGAGCAAGAATGCAAAATGCGCCATTGGTCTTTCCTAGCAAATGTTTCATAAGTTTTTTCTGCTTTTCTGTTTCCGAAGGGCGCAAATGATTGAAGTCATAGCAGAGTTCCTTTGCGGTCATTCTTTCCTGCAATAAATCCGTATCATAATTTGCATCATAAAGCAGCTGACGTTGCATTTTCTCTTTTTCGGTCATGTGGCATCAACCTCTCTGAATGTCGATAATATTCGTAATGGGTATAGATGTTCCATCCTGTAAAATCAATACCTTTTCCACATTCTTGGCGGAGCCTGTGACTGTTACATAGGCTCCGCCATTTTTCTTTTCGTCCGGCTGGAAGTAGGTGACGGTGACCTCTGGTTGTTCTTTGATATACTCTCGGAGCCATTGAAGATTTCTGTCAATAATGGCTATCTCATCATCGGATAGTTCCAGTTGTTCCTCCGTAAACCGAGACGTTTCATGTATTGCCTCGTCATGGCCTGATACGGCAGCGAAGGGGGAGAACTGTGCCGCACGTTTCTCCATTGGCATCTGAGGATGTTGCTTAGAAACATGGTGGGGGAGGTCGATTATATCTGCGTAGGGGTTATTCATGATGTCCTCCTTTCTCATGTTATATTCCGTATAGACAACCTTTTTTCCTGCCATTCAACCCAAGAAAGGCAGGATTGACGAAGGTATGACGGGGCGGAGATTCGTTTCATAGGCTTCGCCACTTTCAAGAAGCAGCACCGTGATGCCAGGAAGGGGCGCAATCCTCAGACCGGGGCAGAGATGGAGATAGCTGCCAGCGACAGTCTTTCCTTCAAATCGAGCGTGAAGTATTGAGTTCAAGCGAGTCATCGGATGGTGGCTCGCTTTTTTTGATTGCCCAAATGTGGTATAATCAGGGCAGGAAAGCGAGGTGCTGCTATGGATGAACAGAGACGGAAGGATCTGGAACGTATAGCAAAGCTCAGGCTCATGGATGATGATTTTCTGAGTGTCTGTATGGAGAACAACATCAAGGGAGCGCAGCTGATCATCCGCATCATACTCGATGATGACAGCATCGTGGTGAAGCGGGTGGAAACCCAGAAGGAATACAAGAACCTCTCCGAGCACAGCTTCTGCTTTGATGTATATGCCGAGGATGCCAATGGCAGGCATATTGAAGCCGAAGTCCAGCGGAAGAACGACGGGGCAGTACCTGAGCGCGCGGCATGTCACAGCGGTGTACTTGATGCCAACAGCATCCCAAAGAACGAAAAGGATTACAGGAAGAAGGCAGAGACCTTCACCATATTCATAACAGAGCACGATATACTGAAAGGGAACCAGCCGATTTATCACGTTAGCAGAGTAATCGAGGAACTGGATAATAAACCCTTTGGAGATAAATCGCATATCATCTACGTCAATGGAGCTTATAATGGAGACGCATCAACACCATTGGCTCGGCTTGTGCATGACTTGTTCTGTACGGAGCCAGATGATATGCATTACAAAGAACTGGCGGAACGAGCCAGATATTTCAAGAAGGACAGCAAGGGGGTAGAAGCCATGTGTGAGATATGGGAAGAAGTACGCAGTGAGGGCATTGCCGAGGGCATGGCTGCGGGCAGGGCCGAGGGCAGAAGCGAGGATATTAAGAGCCTAATGCAAACGACCGGATGGGCTATTGAAAAGGTCATGGAGGCTTTGAAGATTCCTAAAGAGGAATGGGAGAAATATAAAGCAACGGTTCAAGAGTAACCTGATATAGTTGAGAAAGGGCTTCCTTCGGGGAGCCTTTTTGCGTTAGGATGGAGCATTTTATGGAAATAACATGAAACCCTTCCCACTTTTTGCGATTTTTGACCACTTTTGCGGGAGTTCTTGAAAAAATCTTCCTATATGATAAAATGCGAAGCAGGATAAGTTTCGCCCGTTCTGTGTGGATGCAGGCGGTGGATAGATTGGAGTGTTATGTATGATAACATCCATAACATTGACAGATAACGATAGAAAATATCTTCAAACTCTCATTCGCCAACGCACAATGCAGGCACAGATTATAGATCGTGCGAAGATCCTGATTTACAAGGAGCAAGGGAACGCTAATGGCGCTATTGCAGAAAGACTTGATGTTCACATCAACA
>DOYB01000030.1 GCA_003518745.1 Selenomonas sp.
ACATTGCTGATATCGACAATATGAACTTCATATAGATTTATGACACGAATATTGATTTTATCAATATATGGATTTGTAGATATTTGATATATAAAGTTAGATGATTGTATGATAATGTAAATAATTATAGATATAATAATCAAAATTACAAATAATGGTATACAAAATAAACATAAAATTATTTTATGTTTATATTCTCAGCGCGCTATGCTGCTTGAGTTATCTAAGCCGGCTGCGCATAGATTCTTAGACAAGGCAGGAGCTGTGTGATAAAATGATAAGAGATTTTGGAGGAGGATATTATGCTGAAAGTATTTTCATTGTTGAAATTGTTCCGCAAGGATCTTGTTATCATGATGCTGGCTCTTCGGCATTCCGATACCCCAAAGAAGGTTAAGGGTATGTTCCTGCTGGGACTGTTGTATCTTTTAAGCCCGGTGGATATAGTACCTGACATGATACCCTTTGCGGGAATAGTTGACGATGCGGTTGTTGTGCCGGGAATGATTTACGGATTGATGCAGCTTCTGCCTTTTCACGTTAAGAATGAAAGCGAGGCAAAGGCCAAGTATATTTTGAGACATATGCCTATAATTTTGGGGATTGCCAGTGCATTTATCCTGGCATGGCTGGTAATGATTGTCTGGGGCATTTATACTTTGGTGCGGTATTTGTTTGGATGATTAAGCTCATGTTTGAACCTGACAGGATGGGGGTGCGGAATTGCGGCTTTATATTGCTGAGAAGCCTAGTATGGGGCGGGAAATTGCCAAGTGCCTAAAGGGCCCGGTGATCTCCCATGATGGCTACCTTTCCACCAGGGATGGGATTGTAACCTGGCTCTTTGGACATATACTGAGGCAGGCTGAGCCTGATGAATACGACGAGAGGTATAAGTCATGGAGGACAGATGACCTGCCGATCATACCAAGACAGTGGAAGCTTTTCGTGGCCAAGGGGTGTGAGAAGCAATTTGCCATTGTAAAGGGCCTTATAGCTAAAGCGGACGAGATAGTCCATGCAGGGGATCCTGACAGGGAGGGGCAGCTTCTGGTGGATGAAGTGCTGGATTATATAGGTACGGATAAGCCAGTGAAACGAATCCTGCTGAACGCTCTTGATGAGAAGAGCATCAAGAAGGCGAATGAGTCCCTTAGAGAAAACAAGGAGTTTTTCCCTTTGAAGCAGTCCGCGCTGGCAAGGGCAAGGGCTGACTGGCTCATTGGTATGAACCTGTCCCGTGCCTACACATTGGCTGCCAGAAGGGCGGGACATGACAAGCTGGTGCTTCCCATAGGAAGGGTCAAGACTCCGACTTTGGCGCTGGTGGTGCGCAGGGAGCGTGAAATAGAGCATTTTAAGCCCGTGAATCACTATGCCATAAAGGGTGAATTCGAGCATGGGAATGGACGTTTTACTGCTCAATGGAAGCCAAGGGAGGATCAGCCGGGATTGGACAGTGAGAACCGGCTGTTGGACAAGGGCATCGCAGAGGAGAAACTTAGGTTTTTCCTGGAGGGTCCAAGGGAGGGCGTTATATCCTCTTATCAGAAGGCCAAGAAGCAGGAGCCTCCGCCCCTGCCATTTTCTCTTTCATCACTTCAGGTTATGGCCGGCAAACGCTATGGCTATGAGCCCCAGCAGGTTCTTGACACGGCTCAGGCCCTATATGAGAAGAAGCTGACTACATATCCCCGTTCCGATTGCGAGTATCTTCCGCTGAATCAGTTTTCAGAGGCGGCTGTGATTCTTGGGCGGCTTTCAGCTTCGGGAGATGAGGAGCTTGTGGCATGGGCTGCAAAGGCGGATCGGACGCTGAAGAGCCGTGCCTGGAACGATAAGAAGATTTCGGCTCATCATGCAATCATTCCAACAACAGTGCAGGTTAAAACCGATTCACTGAAGCCTATGGAACGAAATATATATAATTTGATTGCCAGAGGATATATAGCCCAGTTTTATCCCCTTCATTTGTATGACCAGACTAAGGTTGAGGTGAGCTACAAAGGAGAAATATTCACTGCCGCGGGCCGTGTGGAGCGTCAATTGGGCTGGAAGGAGCTTTACGCGGCTCCGGCCAAAAAGCAGCAGGATGTAGAAGATGATGGGACCGAGGAGGCTGAGGAAGAGGGTTCTCTCCCGGCCATGAAGAAGCAGGATGCTGTAGAGTATCGCGATGGAAAGCTTGTCGAGCGTGTTACGAAGCCTCCGGTAAGATTTAGTCCCTCCACCCTTTTGGCCGGTATGAAGGAGATTCATAAATATGTCAAGAATCCCGAAGCGAAGAAGCAGCTAAAGGAGGTCTACGGTATTGGCACGGAGGCCACCAGAGCTACCATAATCGAGGATTTGATAAAGCGGGGATTCTTGCAGCCCAAGGGAAAGAAGAAATATTTGAGTCCTACGCCTGAGGCATACCTTCTGGTGGATGTCCTGCCGGATGAAATGACATATCCGGATTCCACTGCTATATGGGAGGATAGGCTTCATTCCATGTCAGAGGGTGAAGGCTCCCTTGAGGATTTCCTGAAGGGGCAGATGGAGTTTACGAGATTGCTTTGTGACAAGGCGCTGGAGGTCAGGATAGAGCCAAACGGTGAGCATAAGTGCCCACGCTGCGGAAAGGGCATCTTGATGAAGCGGCATGGGAGAAACGGGGATTTCTGGGGCTGCTCCAATTATCCGCGCTGCCGTATGTCCTGTGATGATAAAAATGGGAAACCGGATTTGGATGGCGCAGCCAGCAGGAGGAAGACATTTACCACGAAGCCGGGTAAAGCTCCTAATACGTCCGGGGGAGGCGCGGTATCATGGCAACCGGCATATCCAACAGAGGAGGAAATGCTGGAGTTTCAGGCCCAGCATGAGCCGGTGCTGTCCGCAAGGGCACTTATCGCGAGTCAGGCAGCCGGGCATCAGGCTACGAGGCCGGGAAAGCCGAAGCCTTCCGCGCGGCCTATGGAGCGTATGGCAAAGGAAGAGCAAAGTAAAAAAACAGGGATTTTGTGTCCACGCTGCAGGGAAGGCAGCCTCCGATTGATCAAGGGGCGTAACGGCAGTTTCTGGGGCTGTTCCAACTATCCGAGATGTACGGCGACCTTTGATGATGATAAGGGGCCTGTCCTGAATTAGATTCAATAGATTAGCTCTATGACCTGTATACCGTATTTTTTGTGGAAACGTTTACTATATTTTGTATAAAAATCGCCCCGTTGCGCAATTAAACGCAACGGGGCGAAATACATTTACATTATGGAAGCAAATTGAGTATGTTGGCACGGTTATGGTTGTACATTTGGACACCGTACATAGCAAGCTGCTCCTGGGTCTGTGAGCTCCTGAGCTTTGTGATTTCGGCGGCCATGTCCGTACCGTCCATAGTGGCGTCGGCCGCGGCCATATTCTCCTGCATGGTGGTGTAGTTGGCAGCCTGATATTCCAGCCTTTGCTGCTGGGCACCTATGGTGGTAGCCTCATCCAAGGCAGATTCAAAGTCCATATTTCCATTTTGCGCGGATGAAATTTGTTGCTGTCCCTCAGTGGCAATACTCAGGGCGTTGTCAACAGTGGCAAGGGCATTCTGCATTCCCTCGTCAGTAGACAGGTCAAGGTTTGAGTTGCCATTCTCGTCCACCAGGCCAAGTCCCTGCGCCGTCATGTCCCCAAAGGAAATCTGGTTGTTCCCGATAACGCCCGCCACAGTTGCTGTACGTCCGCCATCCAGCAGGCTTTTGCCATTGAAGGTGACACTCGCGTTATCATTGATTTGTGAAACGGTCTGGTCCACGGCTTTCTGGAGCGCTCCGCGATCCGAATCCGTATTGGTGCCATTCATGGCATTAAGGATATTCTCCTTGAGAGAAGACAGAGCATCCACTGTGTTCTTGATTGCTCCGGAGGCCACGTTCAACATGGCGTTTGAGGTCTGGGTATTTTGATTTGACTGCTGCACTGCTCCTATGTTGGAGTTCATGCGCTGGCTGATTGCGTAATCCGAGGGCCCGTAGCTGGCAGAGGGATGCTGAGAACCGGTAGCAATCTTCTGCATGCTGGACATAGTCGTATTGTGTGCACGGTTTAAACTGTTTAACGCACTTATGCCGCTCATAACCATCTTCCTTTCCGTAAAATCGAACTGAGAAATCCGTTCCTCTGCCTCTATTATATGACATTTAAGCGATTGATGGCAATACACCCTTCGGAAATATTTCCTTAGCTATTCTCGTCTTCGGCTACGGAACCCCTCATCTTGAAGTCTACGTCCTCGTCGATTAGCTGAAGCATTATATCGGCAAACTGGGGGTCGAACTGAGCGCCCTTGCCTCGGGCAATTTCTCCACGAACCCGTGACTGCTCCATTACATCGCGATAGCTGCGACGCGAGGTCATGGCATCGTAGGCATCCGCTACGGCAATCATCCTAGCTTCTATTGGGATGTTGGATCCTATCAGCCCATCAGGGTAGCCTCTGCCGTCCCAACGTTCATGGTGGGAACGTGCGCCTATTGCAAGCTGAGGGAATTCCTCTATGGTGGTAAGGATATCGTAGCCTATGGTTGTGTGGGTCTTGATGATGGCATATTCATCATCTGTCAGACGGGTGGGCTTGTTTATGATAGCTGTGGGAACACCAATCTTTCCTATGTCGTGGAGAAGTCCCATGCAGTATATTTCACGCTGCTTTTCAGGTGAATAGCCCGCAAGCTGGGCAATCTGGCGGACATAATTAGCGACTCGCTGTGAGTGGCCCTGTGTATATTTGTCCTTGGCATCTATGGTTTTCGCAAGGGCAAGGATGGTTTCGTCAAAGAGTCGCATGCTGGAGGAAAGTCTCTGTTCGGCCAGCCTCGTCTGATTTGTGACCTCCAACTGCAAGTGCTGCTTCAGGTATTCGTTTTGAAGTATGCGAAGGACACGCTCCTGCATCGCCATGGGGACGAAGGGCTTTCGTATGAAGTCCACAGCGCCGGAGCGGAATACATCTGTTTCCAGCTTTATGTCCACGTCCGCGGTCAGTATGATTACAGGGACGTTCTTCATTTCCTCCCTGTGCTTCATGTCCTTCAGAACCTCAAGTCCGTTGAGGCCGGGCATATTGTAGTCAAGAAGTACCAGATCCACACTATGGTCTGCCAGATATTCCAAGGCTGACATGCCGTCGCTCTTGGTAACGAGATTCACGTGGGACCGCAGTATCTGCTCAATCATGAGCAGGGAAATTTCATCGTCATCCACTGCCAGTGCCAGAGGTTTATTTTCTCCATAATTGATGTTCATGGTTCGCTCCTTTTCTTATGCGAGGTTGAGTAACGCGCTGTGATTACTCGTTAAGCTGCTTCATGATAGTGGCATTTTGACCGTACATTGTATTGAATATATTACTTATATCCGATTATTTATTCAGAGACACAAAAACTCTAATTTTATTTTCGCCGTATATGTGGAAAAATCCTGCCATTTAAGTGACTGTAAAAAAATTTGCAGGAATTATTCCGGTCTTGACGGAACAGGCTTTTTTCCGTTATTATATGTTTATGTAAGAATCTAATTGAGAATGGGGTGATCGCATGCCGCCCTTAGATGTCATTGCCGGGTTGGTGGGGATATTTTTCTTTGGAATGTGCCTGGGCGCGGCTATAGTTCTGCCATATGCCCACAAGCATTCAGACCTGCCCTTGGAAAAACTGTCCAATGATATAATATGGCGCTATACGCCTGACTGGGTTCTGTATCTGGTGGGCTGCATAGTGTTCATCGTGATAGGGTTTGTCTTGGTTAGCGGATATTTGATTTACCCATAGAATACGTTTACTGATAAAATACGCATATATCGTGATATTTGTGGAAGTGGAGCTTTTTGCCATTTGATTCTCTGGCTTAAAGCTCCACTTCCACTCTGTTTCTTCCGTTGTTTTTGGCTTTGTAAAGCGCCCTGTCGGCCCGTTCAAACATAGTTTCCTTGGAATCCCCTGCGCCTCGCCAGAGGGTGATTCCTATGCTGCAGGTCACCTGTCGCTCCTTGCACAATTCTGTGAGCATGACCCTGCAGCGTATCACGTTTGCCAGAAGTATGGCGCTGGAAATAGGGCATTCAGGGCAGAACAGTACGAACTCCTCACCACCCCAGCGAATGAAGGACTGGCCGCTTAGGGTACATTGTCGCACTACGCCCGCAAAGCCCGCAAGTACGGCATCGCCCATTTCATGACCGAAGGTGTCGTTGAAGGACTTGAAATGGTCAAGATCGAACATGAGCATTGCAAAGGGGCGTCCATTATCATATGAATCTGCCAGCCCACGTTGAAGCAGCTCGTTCAACCGTGTACGGTTGTAGCACTTTGTCAGCGTGTCATAGGAAGATAGTTCCGTGGCTTCCTTCATCTCATTCTTAAGGAGGCGGGCATCCATGAAGAGCCTCTTCTCCTGGGCGAACTGTTCATAGAGGATACCAAGGACGAATACCGCGAGGAAGTAAACGCTGAAGGCAGTGAAGAAATTCTGCCATTCGAACACGTTGAAGTACATGGAAAATCCGTCCATAAGACTCAGAGCCGTAAATCCAAGGAGAGGAACTGCCATTGAACGGCTGTAGGCATTGCCGCCGCTGGCAGAGCTGAGCACCAGTATGAAGGCTATGGGCTCAAGGAATACCACCATAAGGTAGTAAAGGGATATACAGCGGTCGAATCCGTGAAGACCTGCCATTTCGCCGGCTATGGCAAGCAGGAGCAGGCCCGCGTAGGATAGTATGATACTGCGCATCCAGGATTTGAGATAGGGCTCTACAATCTCGTAGGCAATCACATGGAGGGCTATTGGGAGCATATATCCAAGGATTGAAAGAGCGTACCACCAGAATACGGGATAATCCAGGAACAGGAACTTGGAATTGGAGGCGGCCAGCAGCCAGAACAGGAATTCCAGAAGGAATATTATGACGGCAAAGCAGAGCTTGCTCCATGCAATGTGTTTTACATAGTAAGCTGTCATAATGACGAGCAGTATGAGTGTTACGGGCAGTGTTGTCAAATATGGCAGGTCGCCCATATATATACTCTTTGCCTGTTCTGCTTCCGTATCCAGGCTCATGTGATGGAATTCTCCAAGCAGCTTGGGGTCGTCTCCGTATATCTGTAAGGAAAGGGGTGTGTTTTCTTTAAGCTGAGGGAGCACTATCCTGTGCCATCTCCAGCCATGGCCCCAAAACGAATGCCGGAGTTTGCCGTATTCGTAGATTACCTGCTCTCCGAGCCAAACCCGGAAGGATTGTCCGGAGGTGGTGAAGAACAGGGTGTTTTTTCTGCCGTGTTCAGGGGAAAGGGTGATTGTGACCCATATGTTATTGCTGTCAGGTGATAATTTGGGTGTTTGCGAAAAAGAAAACGATTTCCAATCGTTGCCTGTCAATAATCTGTGCAATTTGATACGATCGAAAGCTACGGTGTCCGCGTCGCTGCCCTCGCAGTATTTCCAGTCTCCTACGAATTCAGCAGCTTCGCAGGAGCTTGGCGCATGTGTACAAAGGAGGGCTGCCGCGCATAGCAATACCGCGGCAGTAAAGCGCATGAACCATGTTCTTTTCCACGTATGCAAGGCAGTCCCTCCTCTCTGCTTTAAAAAACCCAGCTTTCCTGATATACGCAATTGCGTCCATTTTCCTTGGCGCGGTATAACGCCTCATCGGCCCTTTGGAAGAGCTTTTCTCCATTATCACCAAGTCCGTGATGCCATGTGCTGACCCCGATACTGCATGTTACTGCCTGCTTGTCAAAGAGCTTTGAGGACTCGACTATACGGCGCAGGTAGTTTGCTACGTTTACCGCAGTGGCAAGGTCATCTCCCGGACACAGTATGACGAATTCCTCACCGCCCCAGCGAAACAGGAATCTGTTGCCCTTAAGGTTTTCCCTAAGGCAATTTGAGAAATTCTTTAGGACAAGGTCTCCGGCATCATGACCATAGGTGTCGTTGAAATGCTTGAAATGGTCGATGTCCATGAGGATAAAGGAGAGTTTTTTGCCGGTGGGCTCTGATTTTCTGCTTTCTCTTGCCAGAATTTCTTCGTATTTTCTGCGGTTATAACAAGAGGTCAAGGGGTCTATCTCGGATTTCTCATGTTCTTCCGTGACCTCATTGGCCCAGCCTTCGGTGGCAGTTTCAAGCTCCTGCTTTCCTTCCAGCTGGTCATATAGCAGGCGCATGACAAATATGAAGAAGGCATAGACACCCAAGGGAGTTATGGCGGTATCCATATTATGGAAATGCATGTATCCCAAGCCGTCAGCGATTTGGAAAACCAGCAGGGAGGCAACGGAAACCAGCATTGCCTTGCTGTACGAATTTCCCTTTTTGGCGGATTTTAAGAGCCAGTAGCATACGGCTGACTGACAGCATATCATCATGCAGTAGAATAAGGGAATGTATCTTGACATTCCGGAGAAGCCGAATATTTCCTCAATGAGGGTAATGACGAGGAATACCATGTAGCCGTATAATATCCGGCGCATGTTTGGGCGGTAGTGTTCCTCCAGGACTTCATAGGCTACCATATTGATGGACAGTGGCATCATATAGTGCAGGATCTTTGTGCAGAACCACCAGAAAACCGGCTGATTCAGCCAGAATTGCCGCACACTTGAGGTACTTACAATCCATAGGATCATGACCAGCAGGAATAAAATGCCGAAAACATAGAGTTTCTTCCATGCCATAGGGCTAAAGTAGTATACGGCTAAAATCATAAGCATGAGCAGGGCAACCGGGAGTGCCAGCCATCTCGGCAGGTCGGATTTGAAGATGCGGTGAACCTGTTCTGTTTCCGTATCCAACTCAAAATCATTGAACATTCCTATTTCCCTGTAGCTGTCGGAGTATAATTGCAGGGTGAGCTGTGCCGGCGTATTAAACTCGGGAAGCAGGATCATGTGCCATCTGCGTCCGTAGCCAAAAGGCTGGTACTTCATTTGGCCATACTCATAAATCACCTGGTCGTTTATCCAGACACGAAAGGATTGATTTACGGGAGTGAAGTACAGAGTGTTCTTTCCGTTGTTCGCAGGCAGGAGTTTGGTGGTGAGCCATATGTAGCGCTCTCCGTTTTCCGTGGGCGGCTGCTTTGGAAACGGGAATTCCTTCCAATTTGGATCGTCTTTTATCGCTGAGTAGATCCACGAATCATCGCTAATTTCATCGTAGGGGGAATTGCCCTCGCGGTATTTCCAAATTCCGCTTAATTCTGCTGCTTCCGATGGAAGCTGAAACAAAAATAGAAGGAGAGGGCAGAGAAAAAGCGCAAGCCATCGCTTCATCAATACCATCTCCTTTTAATAGTAGTGTGTTGGAAAGGTAATAGTATAAAAAATCCACCGGAAAAGCTTATTTTGCCGGTGAATTTTTGTGGGAGAAACCATGTAACACGCAACGTCTTCTTAAGCCAGCACACGCGCCAAACGAACAAGCTCAGGATCCAGAGTTTTGGTGTTGTTGACCGCATCAAACAGGTTAATGCTGACGACCTTGCCCGCGTCAAATCCAAAGACCACGTTTGAAACGCCGGAAATTATGGCCAGCGCGGCTCTTTCGCCAAGCATGGAGGCCTTCATGCGGTCTTCCACCGTCGGTGAGCCGCCACGCTGGATATGTCCAAGGATTGACACCCTTGTATCTATGCCCGTCTTCTCCTGAACGACTTTTCCGAGTCCCATGGCGGAGCAGGCGCCCTCCGCGACCACGATGATGCTGTAGCGTTTGCCTTTTTCGTATGATTCCTTGATTTCATGGCACATGGAGTCAAGGTCATATTTGACCTCAGGAACAATTATGTATTCCGCGCCACCGGCGATGCCGGACACTACGGCAAGCCAGCCTGAGGTATGGCCCATGACCTCCACTATCATGATGCGCCTATGAGCCGAGGCCGTATCGCGAAGCTTGTTTATGGCATCTACGGCAGTGTTTGCGGCAGTGTCGGAGCCTATAGTATAATCAGTGCCCCAGACATCATTGTCAATAGTTCCCGGAAGCCCCACTATGGGCATACCAAGCTCCGCAAGAAGTGAGCCGCCGGTAAGGCTGCCGTCGCCGCCTATTATGACCAGTCCCTCGATTCCATGGGACCTCAGGTTGGCAAGGCCTTTCTTACGGCCCTCTTCTGTCTTGAACTCCTTGCACCTGGCTGTCCCCAGGAAGGTGCCGCCCCTTTGGATCATGTCGCTTACGCTTCTTGTGGTAAGCTGCTCCATATCGTCTTCCAGCATACCCTTGTATCCGTTGTTGATACCCCACACATCCACGCCCTCATGGATAGCAGTACGAACCACCGCACGAGCCGCAGCATTCATACCGGGGCTGTCGCCACCGGAGGTCATTACGGCAATTGCTTTCTTAATCATGCCCATCTCTCCTGTCCAGATTCCAAAATCCAATGGCTTAGCCATAACCTTGCATTCAACAAAAACATATACGTATATATTCTAAGTAATTTTTCAGAATTTGTAAAGTATTTAAGAAGTATTTTTGCAAGGTAAAGCCTTCTATCAGTCCTCTTCTTCCATGAACAGGAACGAAGGCCCGCTTGAAAGCAGCTCTTCCCTCCGTCTGGCATAGGGCAACAGGTCATCGAGCTGTACGCTTTCCACGTCTCCTTTTGTGTTTGCCATTATTAGTTCGGGGACATGGAACTCTGACAGCAGTTGACAGCTCAGTCCGCTTGGAATGAAGGGTTTGTCAGTATCCGCGACCACGGCTATGGCATCGAAATCCCGTTTGCCGTCTGAAACGGCCTTTGCTATGGCCACCATTTCAGCCGTCATTATCAGAGGACCGCTGCCGTTGTCTATAGTGCAGCCGGAGTAGAGCGTTCCGTCACTGGCCAAAAGGCAGGCCCCCACCGCGAGGGCATCGTGTTCAGTATATGCATTTCGCATGGAACTCATTGCAGTCATTACCAGTGTATCCAAAACATCTTCATTTAACATGGAAACCCCTCCTGATTGTAGAAAACAACTTCATTGTCATAATTCGCCAAGGAGTCATGAAATTCCTGCCTTTTGATTCCATGATGATATGTGGTTGACTATGTAACATCAACGCTCAGTATCCCGTCCAGTTGTTTCACCGCATCAACCACTATCATACTTTTGAGTCCTCGATGGTTGTATATTTCCAGCTCAATGTAGAGCGTTTTTGCCTCCTTTGTTTGCGGAACCTCGTCCTCGTCCGCCTTCACCTTGACTCCCCTGATTTTTAGCTGCAGGTCATCAAGACAGGAGCTGATGTGCATGAGCTGTCCGGGACGGTCGAGGGTGTGGATAATCAGTGAAAGATTTCTCTCGTGCATTACCCATTCATCCAGTCTGGAAAGGGTTCCAAGGGTTCCGAAGACAAGCGCCGTAGTGAGGAGGGCGCCAGAATAGTAGCCCGCGCCTACTGCAAGCCCCACGCCGGCCACCACCCACAGACACGCTGCCGTGGTCAGCCCGGTGACCGTGAGGCCTTCCTTCATTATTGCTCCGGCTCCAAGGAAGCCGATACCGCTCACCACCTGTGCCGCAAGTCTGGCAGGGTCCGCGTTTGTTTTTCCTTCTACATTTTGATACAGGGCTT
This sequence comes from Selenomonas sp., assembly GCA_003518745.1. Taxonomy (GTDB): domain Bacteria; phylum Bacillota; class Negativicutes; order Selenomonadales; family Selenomonadaceae; genus UBA9786. The sequence continues at coordinate 11,605 of DOYB01000030.1, forward strand.
CGGATAATACCATGATAAGGCATGAGCCAAGGCATACCAGTATATTGGTACGAAGTCCCGCGGATTTTCTGCGGGATTGGCGTTCATATCCAATAACGCCTCCCAGAACACATGCCAATGTCAGTCGCAGGAACAGTTCCGGTTCGGATAGCATACGCCGCCCCCCTTTTTTAAGCCACATAATTATTTCAAGATAACAGTTTCTCAGATAATTTCCATTTATCCACAAAGTTACCCACAATTGTGGATAACTTTATAAAGATTTCCACAAACGATATGGGTGATGGGCAAGGTATGAGTTGTAATACCTGTTATCATGGGAAACCTCGGGCCCTGCCCAGGGAGGGAGAATAAATTCCGTTTCCTCGGAAGGAAGCTCGATCTCCGCTAGAATAAGGCCTTCGTTGTCTCCGTAGAATA
>DOYB01000083.1:0-161 GCA_003518745.1 Selenomonas sp.
AATTCTCAAGGAAAGTATCACAGCCGGAGGAAGGAAAAAACCACAGCTCAGCTAAGTTGGCTGTGATTCTTTCCGATTGTACCGAAATCGCTACCGGCGATGCTGCCAGCCTCCGATATGGGATTTGAATGGTCTGCACTCTGCCTTGAATAGAGGAAGCA
>DOYB01000083.1:379-2735 GCA_003518745.1 Selenomonas sp.
TTTAAGCGAGAGAAGCCGCAGTTCGGACAGGCAGTAAGATCCTTGCCGAAGGCCATAAGAATAACTTCAACGGAAGAACAACCGGCAAACTTCTCTGAGAATTTACGGGAACCCTGGATACGAAAAATCAGCGCAAGATTCTGTGCCTTAAATCGGTTACAGAAAAGGCCGTAATAGCGGATTTTTTGAAAGCCTGCAGGGAGTACATGCATCAGGAACCTGCGGACAAATTCCGTACAGGGGATAGAGATTGTCTCCTGGTTGCCGGTTTTGTAGTCACGGGCGTGGAAGGACACCATACCATCCGTAATGCTCACGATTCTGGCGTTGGAGATAGCGATTTTGTGGGTATATCGTCCGAGGTACTCAATCGCATTGCCATTGCCGTTGAAGGTCTGTTTGATGAAGCAGTTCCAATCCTGAGAATAGAGCTTGTTGCAGAAGAACTGCCACTTGAAGGGATCATCAAGGGAAGAGCAAGCTTTCGGGATGCAGAGCTTTCCATTGTCATATAAGCGTTTGAGCTGATCCATAAACTTGCCGCGAAACTTTCTGGAGAGAACTCTGACTGGAACAAAGAAATCTTTCCTCTGATTAGGCACATAACGACAGCCCAGATAAAGGCCGGCCCCGGTAACGATGGCGTGGATATGTGGATGATAATTGAGTCTCTGACCCCAGGTATGGAGGACTTGGATAATACCAGGAACAGCGCCGAGAAATTTTTTGTCAGCAGCAAGCTGGAGGATCGTTTCTGCGGAGCATTTATGGATGAGATCATAGAGCAAAGCCTGATTGGCATAAAACAAGAGATTCAGTTCGGCAGGAACGGTAAAGACAAGATGGTAATAGGAACCGTCTATGATTTCCGAAGATCTCTTGTCCACCCACCGTTCTTTTGGAACAGCCTGGCAGTTGGGGCAATTCCGATTGCGGCAGGAATTGAAATGCGTAACGGTTTTACCGCAGTTTGGGCAGATATCCGAGTTAAAGCCAAGCGCACCGGTTTTGCAGTTCATAATAGCCCAGGCGGCTTTTCTCTGCTCAGGGGAAAGAGGCCGTGCCCTTTCAACTTGAGGAAAGGCGATCTCAAAGATTTCCTGAATCTTCGTCATGTTCGGTCATGAGTGCGTCCAAAGGATTTACAAAGCGGTTCTTGGCAGGGGAAGCCAAATGGACATAGATCATGGTGGAGGTCAAGGATTTATGTCCGAGCAGAGTCTGAATAACTGGAAGTTCTACACCCTGCTCATAGAGATGTGTTCCAAAAGCGTGGCGGAAACTGTGAGGAGTGAAGCGTTCCGGCCAACCAAGCTTTTCTTCCTGGAGATGGATATGCCGGGAAACCCAGAACGATGCCATGGGCTTCTCAGGATTTTTGGGATTTGGAAAGAGATATCCCATGGGTTTGTGATACGCTTTCCAATATTCCGTCAGGGCATCCAGGGCAAGTTGGGAGAGGATGGCATAACGGTCTGAACGGTTTTTTCCGTGCCGGATGTGAATGGACATATTTTTCCGGCTGATGTCTTCATATCTGAGATTGCAGACTTCACCGACACGTAATCCGGCTGAGTACATGAGATAAGCCACCGCACGGAATTTCAGGTTTTCAATGCTGTTGAGAAACGTTTTCACCTCATCCTGGGAGGGAACAAAAGGCAGGAACGTGTCGAATTTACGATGAGGGAGCTGCGATTCATCCCAGGGCTTGTGAAGCACAAAAATCGTGAAAAAACGCAGCTGTGAGATGACCATGTTTACAGTGCGGTCAGAAAGCTTTCGTGTGTCCTGAAGCCAGCGAATAAACTCTCGCATTTCAGACCAGGTAATTTCATCCGGTTCCTTATGCAGGCTCCTCTCAGCGTAATCCAGATAAGCAATGACATACGTTCTATAGCTTTTGAACGTATGCGGATGCAGTCCGCGGAGCTGCATCATTTCAGTATAAGTGTCAAGATAAGACATACGAGACCTCCAAAATAATGTTGTATGAGACGGCTACAACATTATTTCGGCGGAGGTCTCGCAAAAAGAGTCTTGTTAAGTTTCTCAGAAAATGCTATTCTATCCATGTAGCAGATTATTTGCACGTGTTTGTGATAGTTGGGGAACTTAACAATACACGATTGCAAACTAATTTGCTACACTTTTATTTTTTGGGAATCAGTCGCTGTCCGATTGCCATCGCGTCAGCGATTTGGTACAATTCTCAAGGAAAGTATCACAGCCGGAGGAAGGAAAAAACCACAGCTCAGCTAAGTTGGCTGTGATTCTTTCCGATTGTACCGAAATCGCTACCGGCGATGCTGCCAGCCTCCGATATGGGATTTGAATGGTCTGCACTCTGCCTTGA
>DOYB01000245.1 GCA_003518745.1 Selenomonas sp.
GCTACTGAATTTATGAAACGGACGTTCGTATAACTAATTTATACCTTGACAATTGACTTAAACAATAGTACAATGATATGGAGTTTTCGGGATGTGGCACAGTTTGGTAGCGCGCATCGTTCGGGACGATGAGGCCGCAGGTTCGAATCCTGTCATCCCGACCATTCTGGACATTCTAGAGGCTATTGGCGTAGCATGGGCTTGTCAATAGCCTCTTTCTTGTATATGCGGAGCCCACAGAAAATCTCCGCTTAATACTATTTCTAATGAAAGTTTTGAAAGGAAGCGGATATTTTTGGATCCATCAAAAGCCTTGCTGCTATTCCTTCTTATTTTATTCTTTGCAATGTGCAACGGCTATTTCTCACTATTGGAAACAGCTCTTACCGAAAGCCATCGCGGCCGACTTGAAAAATTGGTGGACGAGGGTGACCCCAATGCCGCTTCGGCGTTGGAAATGCTGGAAGACCGTGGAGAACCCCTTTCTGTGACCCAGATAGGAATAACACTGACAGGCATTTTGACAGGATTGGCCACCGGAGTATTGATTTCCCCGTCCCTGGCAGAGCTGCTTGGATTCCTGCCCTATCCAAATCTTGCTGCTATAGTTCTTTCAGTCGTCATAATCACCTGCTGCCTCCTGCTGTTGGGAGAATTTCTCCCCAAAAAAACCGCTCTGCAGAATCCCGAGGCAGTGCTGCTTAAACATCACAGGAGCCTTAACCTGCTTACAAGTCTAGCCCACCCCTTCGTTACCCTGCTGTCAAGGGCGGCTAATGCCCTCCTTCTGGTGCTGGGAATCAATCCACATGTGGAGGATACGGTAACGGAGGACGAGGTCAAGGATCTGATCGAGCAGGGCACGGAAGACGGAACCTTTGAAAAGACCGAACAGTACATGGTGGACCGGATATTCCATCTCAGCGATCAGACAGTGTATTCACTCATGACCCCCCGAACCCAGATGTTTTGGCTGGATCTGTCCGATTCCCAGAAACGCAATCTCAAACTCATACGCGACCGTTCTGAGACAGTATTCGCGGTGGGCAAGGACAGCCTTGATGACTTTTGCGGCATACTCTACGCAAAGGAGCTGCTTAACGCGTCCCTCGAAAGAAAATCAATGGACCTTACCCAATATCTGCACCGTCCCATGTTCGTTCCCCGCTCAATGGAAGTGTTCCGCCTGCTTGAAAAATTCCGTGACACAGGAACCCATGAAGCAGTGGTACTGGACGAGTACGGCGGTGTAGTGGGCTTCGTAACACTGAATGACATAATGGGGAAGATTATCGGTGATTCTTCAAAAGCCGGAGGAGAGCAGGAACCGGCCCAGTTCATCCAGCGAAGTGAGAGCTCATGGATCGTAGACGGCCTGTATCCCGTTGATGATTTCAAGCGCCGCTTCGACCTTGATTCACTGCCGGAGGAAGACCATGACCATTTCCAGACTATGGGAGGTTTTCTCTCGTCCTATTTCGGCTATCTGCCTAAGGTTGGAGAAACCTGTGAATGGAACGGATTCCGCTTCGTCATTACTGAAATGGATAGAGCCAGGATAGATAAAATCATGGTCACAAAAATGAAAGCCGAAGCGTCATAACCGCCTCTCAGAATATATCGTCATGAGTTCCGTGGCGGAAGAGAAACAGCAGCCTTTTTCCCACTTCCAGCCTATAGACCAGTATCCAGTCCGGCTCTATATGACATTCCCTGAAATCCTTGTACCTTTTGGAAAGCTCCCGATCCCTGCAACGAGGAGGCAGCGCTTCACCGGATGCCAGTTTCTGTATGACCAACTTCAGCTTTCCTATATTGCAGCCCCTCTTATGGGAAAGCCTTAAATCCCGTTTGAACCTTTCCGATATTACGATATCGCAAACCGCCATCTATCAGCCCTCCATTTCCGGCAGCCTTGTGCATACTATTATTGCTCCGGCGGAACAGTTTCACTTCTGAGTATATCCTCCAGCGCTTCATCGACAACCTGATCAACGGAGTTTTTGCGCCGATAGAGATCAGGACGCTCCTGCATCGCCGAATACTCTGCCAGCGCGGCTCTTGTATTTGGGTTAGGTGTTCTCAGCTTGACCTCAAAGGGGATACCGTCATTTTCCAGCGCGGCCTGAAGGAACATGGTAATCGCCACGTTCAAGGGAATACCCAGATCCGCAAAGAGATTCTCAGCATCCTGCTTGAGCCGTGGATCTACCTTTATATTGATAATCGACGCGTCATAGTTCATAATATAATCACACTCACTTCACCGGAACAACACATACACGAAAACGATAATCGCGAAAGCTGAATCGCTGCTTGAAAGCAGTCAAAAATCACATTGTTTATGGAGGAAAAATCATGACAACGGACGATGCAAGAGTAGGTATGCTAAAGGTACGTAACCTTCGGGAAGGGCTAATGGATTCGTATGAGTATCTTCATACCGTTGGAAATCCCTATGATAAGCTGGATCCTGATTATATAGCCATTGTAAATACGCTGTATGATTGTGTGACCCATATGGATCGCATCTCCAAGACCATAAGCGCTTTCGCTACCTCTAAGGCGCGTGACCCAAAGCATTTTACCTGAAGCTCTACCGTATACATTTCCTCATGGCTTCACGCACCACGTCTTCAGGCACATTATCATCCACGCAGGTCTCTCCGATACGCTTCATCAGCACCCAGTTAACCCTTCCGTTAAGGGTCTTTTTGTCACGGAAAATTGATTGGTACATGTGCTCTACCGTACAGCCTTCCGCCTGAACGGGCAGCTTCATTGACAGCAGCAGCTTCCTCACGCGTTCCGTCACATCCCCGCTTATATGTCCAATGCTTTCGCTGATATAGGCCGCCCCCACCATACCGATGGCAACTGCCTCCCCATGATTATAACGGCTGTAGCAGGTTTCCTCCTCGATGGCATGTGCCATGGTATGACCAAAATTCAAAATGCGGCGCAGGCCGCTTTCTTTTTCGTCCTGACTCACGACCAGGGCCTTTATTTCACAGGAACGGGCAATTATATGCAACAGGGTTTCGGCTTCAAGGGAGAGTACACTATCCCTGTGCCCCTCCAAGAAATCAAAAAAATCTTCGTCGTAAATAATGCCATATTTCACGACCTCCCCCAATCCTGTGAAGATTTCCCTCTGGGGCAAGGATTTCATGAAATTCAAATCCATGAATACCGCCTTTGGCTGGTAGAACGCGCCAATCAGGTTCTTCCCAAGCGCATGGTTGACTGCTACCTTCCCCCCTACGCTCGAATCTACTTGGGCCAGCAGGGAGGTGGGAAGCTGAATGAAGGGTACTCCCCGCATATAGGTTGCTGCCACAAAACCCGCCAAATCGCCTACCACTCCGCCCCCTAGGGCAAAAATCGGAGATTTCCTGTCCAGCCCCTTTTCGATTGCGCGGGTATATAGCTTTTCCGCCTCTGCGAGCGTTTTGGACGGCTCTCCCGCTGGAATAATACAGAGTTCCGCGTCCAACCCGGCACGGGCCAGCGCCTCCCTGACTTCATCACCGTAGAGCTTTCCCACATTGGAATCCGACACGATGACAGCCTTGCCTGAAAAGCCCCCATTCCTAATGAAAGCTTCCATTTCAGCATTCAATCCGAAACCTATAATAATGTCGTAGCTGTCCTTCCCCAGCTCTACCCTGACTTTTCGCATTTTATATGCCCCTTCTCTTCAAGAACCTGTGAATATCATCAATAATTTGGAAGGGCGACCTTTCGCTGGTATCAACCTGATAGTCTGCCTGACTGTAAAGCCCTTTCCGTTCTTCCATCAGCCGTTCTATCATCCCCCTGCGTTCGTCATTATCCACCGCGTCAAGCAATGGCCGCTTGCCTTTTCGTGATGTGCGCGCAAGTATCGTATCCACATTCGCCGTAAGACAGATTATAACGCCCCTCTGTCTCAGCAGTCTTACGTTCTCAGGGTCCTTGACTGTGCCTCCCCCGGTGGCAATAACCATGCCACGGCTGTTTGCGACCTCCTTGACAGCCTCCCTTTCACAATTTCTAAAGTATTCCTCCCCATACTTCTCGAAAATCTCAGGAATCCTCATTCCCGCATTTTCTTCGATTTTCTGGTCGATATCCACGAAGGCACACCCCATACGGGATGCCAATTCCCTTCCGATACTAGATTTTCCGGCCCCCATGAAACCTATCAAAACAACATTTCGCTTCATTTCCCCCACCAATCTGCCACGCGGTTTTTGTATGCCTCAAGGGCGGAAAGTAAATCCACCATCGCGTCGCCGCCGAACTTCTCCACCAGTGCCTGTGCCAGCACGAAGGCTGTCATGGCCTCACCAACTACTGAGGCTGCCGACACCGCGCAGGTATCGCTGCGTTCCTTGCAGGCCAGCACCTCTTCCCTTCGCTCCACATCTACAGAGTGAAGCGGCTGCATAAGGGTGGGAATAGGCTTCATAGCGGCCCGTATAAGGATTTCCTCACCATTGGACATTCCGCCCTCCAAGCCTCCCGCGCGATTCGTTTTCCTGTAGACATGTTTATTCTCATCCAAATACATCTCGTCATGGATTCGACTGCCGGGAAGCTCCGCGCAGGTAAACCCCGCGCCGATTTCAACGCCCTTAACCGCCTGAATGGACATCATGGCGGCAGCAAGTCTGGCATCCAAACGCCTGTCCCACTGAATGTGGCTCCCCAGTCCCAAGGGAACATTGCGTGCGATTACCTCGAACACTCCCCCCAATGTATCTCCCTGCTCTTTGGCACTGCGAATACACTCTTTCATGCGTTCTTCCGCTTCCCTGTCACAGCAGTTCAATTCTGATTCCGCGGCTCCTATGACGGCAGAATCTATTTTCCCCGGGTCTACTGAAATGCCGCCAATCATGGTTACATGGGACACTACTTCTATTCCGCATTCCCGCAGGAACTCCTTGCAGATACCGCCCACCGCGACACGCATGGTGGTCTCCCTTGCGCTGGAGCGCTCCAGTATATCCCTCACGTCCCTGCGTCCGTACTTCTTCAAGCCCGTCAGATCCGCATGCCCCGGACGGGCTGCCGTAACCTTGGGTCCCGACGGCTCTCCGAACACCGCCATGCGGTCTGTCCAATTCTCCCAATCACGATTCCTGACTGACAGAGTTATGGGGCCTCCGATTGTCTCGCCAAAACGAACTCCCGACAGGATTTCCACATGATCCTGCTCGATTTTCATGCGTCCGCCTCTGCCATAACCCTGCTGCCGTCTTGCCAAATCCCTGTCAATTGCCTCTTTGCGCAGCTCCAGCCCCGCGGGCATACCCTCAAGTATTGCAGTCAGGCAAGGTCCATGGGACTCCCCCGCCGTCATAAAACGCAATTCTGCCAAAATAAGCACCTTACCTTTCGTACAAATCTTCCTATATGGCAATGCCCAGCAGCCTGCAGGCATTGTTACCGAAAATATCTGCCTTCTCTTCTTCGGCAATAGACAGTTTTTTCACTGCTTCAATGGACTCCTTCTGGGATGACCACGGACTGTCACTTCCGAAAAGAACACGACCGGAGCCGAAGGCTTTAATAATATCCAGAGCCTTGCTTTCCTCCATAAGAGGAACCCTTCCACCCAGGATACCCAAAGGGGCTTTGCTGCCAATGGAAAAGGATGTGTCTACATATACTCCGGTTCCCGCAAGCTTGACCGGCACCTCATCCCAATTGCCCCAGCCCCCCATATGAGCCAAAACAAAGGGAAAATCCCCTATGGCGCTAACGACATTTCCTGCCATTGTCGGTGAACATCGCACGACTCCGGGAAATCCGATATCCAAACCGGCATGGGTAATAACGACCAGTCCGACCTCAGCGGCCCGTTCAAATATCCTGAGATATCTGATATCATCCAAGTCCGTTTCCTGATATGCGGGATGAACCTTGATGCCCTTGAACCCCACCGCTTTGAGCCGTCCCAATTCCTTACGGTAATTGGTATAGTCAGGATGAATGGCGGCAAAGGAATGAATCCCCCGAACCTCATATCCCTCATTCACTTTAGCGGCAAATTCATTGATTTTTTCCACCTGCTGACTGCTGGTGGCCACGGGCAGGGTCACAGAATGTTCAACACCTGCTTCCTCCATGGATTTCCTCAGCCCATCCAAAGTACCGTCAGTAAAGGGCTTAATTCCCCCCGCGTGGCTGAGCCTGTCCAGAACCTTCAATGCAAGGGCATCGGGGAAAATATGGGTGTGAATATCTACAATCATTCTATTTCTCCCTGCCCCTCTTCCGCCTCGTGTATCTCCTCCAAAAGGGGCTTAAGGAATTTTCCTGTATATGAAGCCTCCACCTTTACGATGTCCTCGGGCCGCCCTGTGGTGACGATCGTACCGCCCTTATCTCCCCCTTCAGGGCCAAGGTCGATAATATAGTCTGCTGTCTTTATGACATCCAGATTATGCTCTATCACCACCACCGTATCTCCACCCTCTACAAGTCGCTGGAGGATTCCCAGAAGCTTGTGGATATCCGCTGTATGGAGCCCTGTTGTAGGTTCGTCCAGTATATAAAGCGTCTTGCCCGTGGAGCGTCGGGATAGCTCCGTTGCCAGCTTCACCCTCTGAGCTTCACCGCCTGAAAGGGTTGTGGCCGGCTGCCCCAGCTTTATGTAGCCAAGGCCCACATCCTGAATCACCTGAAGCTTTCTGGCAATACGAGGCACATTCTTGAATAGCTCCACCGCTTCGTCTATGGTCATATCCAGTACGTCGGCAATGGTTTTCCCCTTGTATTTGACCTCAAGGGTTTCGCGATTATACCTTGCCCCCTTGCAGACCTCACATGGAACATAGACATCCGGAAGGAAATGCATTTCTATCTTCAATATACCGTCACCACGGCAGGCCTCACAGCGTCCACCCTTCACATTGAAGCTGAACCGGCCTGCCTTATAGCCCCTCAGCTTTGCCTCAGGAGTCTGACTGAACAGTTCCCTTATAGTGTCAAAAACTCCGGTGTAGGTTGCCGGGTTCGATCTGGGTGTCCGGCCAATGGGCTGTTGGTCAATGTTTATTATCTTATCTATATGCTCCAGCCCCTTGAGCTTCTTATGCTTTCCCGGCTTGCCCTTGGCATGGTAGAGCCGTGAAGCTATTCCCTTGTACAGTATTTCGTTGACAAGGGTACTCTTCCCCGAACCTGACACGCCTGTGACCACGGTCAGGGTTCCTAATGGGAACTTCACGTTTATCTTCTTGAGATTGTTCTCCTGAGCGCCCACGACTTCAAGGAATTTTCCGTTCCCCGGCCTGCGCTTCGACGGCACCGGAATGAATTTCTTCCGACTGAGATACTGTCCTGTTATGGACTGTGGAACCTTCATTATCTCCTTCGCGGTGCCCTCCGCCACGATATTTCCGCCGTTGGCTCCCGCCCCCGGCCCAATATCTATGATATGGTCCGCCGCATACATGGTATCCTCGTCATGCTCCACCACGATCAGTGTATTCCCAAGATCCCGGAGGTGCTTCAGCGTAGCAAGCAGCCGGTTGTTGTCCCGTTGATGCAGGCCTATGCTTGGTTCGTCCAAAATATACAGGACTCCCATAAGACCGGACCCAATCTGTGTGGCCAGACGTATCCGCTGGGCCTCGCCGCCGGAAAGAGTACCTGCCGACCGTGAAAGAGTGAGATAATCCAGTCCCACGTTCAGCAAAAACTTCAATCTGGCATTGATTTCCTTCAATATCTGAGCCGCTATTTTCTTCTCTCTGTCAGTTAGCTCCAGATTCCTGAAAAACTCCTCTGCTTCCCTGATAGTGAGCTCCGTAACCTCAAAAATATTCTTTTCCCCCACTGTTACTGCCAGGGTTTCAGGCTTGAGCCTTGCTCCGTGACAGCTTTTGCAAGGAATATTTGTCATATAGTTTTCATAGGATTCCCGCATTTCGTCAGAGTCCGTTTCACCATAGCGGCGTTCCAGCAGCGGCATTACACCCTCAAAGGGCACGTTGTATTCCTTATACTCACCGAACATATTTGTGTAATGGAAGGTGTACCGTTCTTCACCGGACCCGTAAAGCAGCATTTCTCTGGTTTTGGAATCTATATCCTGCCAAGGAGTGTTGACGGAGTAACCATGCTGCTCCAGAAGGGCCGCGATAACACACATTCCATAGGAATTGGGATTTTTTGACAATGGCGCAAAGACACCCTCCCCAACAGAAAGTGTGGGATCCGGCAGAACCAGTTCCTCATCGAACTCCATATGGCTGCCTAGACCTGTACACTCCGGACATGCGCCATAGGGATTGTTGAAGGAAAACATGCGTGGGGCAATCTCCGGCAGGCTGATTCCGCAGTCCACACAGGCAAAATTCTCACTAAACATCATCATATTTCCATCCACGATCTGGACGTATGCCACGCCCTCTCCCAGTTTAAGGGCTGTTTCCATGGAATCCGCAAGGCGCTGCCTTACACCTTCACGCACCGCGATACGGTCAATTACAACCTCTATCGTATGCTTCTTGTTCTTTTCAAGATTGAACTCATCATTTACGTCATGAATCTCCCCGTCAACCCGAACACGGACATAGCCCTCGCGGCGTATGTGCTCCAGTATTTTCCTGTGCTCGCCCTTCTTGCCCCGCACCACCTGGGCCATAATCATCAGCTTTGTTCGTTCAGGAAGCTGCAGCACCTGATCCAGCATCTGGTCCACACTCTGCTGGGCAATTGGCTTGCCGCATTTAGGACAGTGGGGACGCCCTGCCCTGGCAAACAACAGTCGCAGATAATCATAGATCTCGGTAACAGTCCCCACCGTGGACCGTGGATTGTGGCTTGTGGTCTTCTGATCTATTGAAATTGCCGGAGAAAGACCGTCAATATTGTCCACATCCGGTTTATCCATCTGTCCAAGGAACTGCCGCGCATAAGAGGAAAGTGACTCCACATAGCGACGCTGTCCCTCAGCATAAATCGTATCAAAAGCCAGTGAGGATTTCCCCGAGCCGGAAAGCCCCGTTACCACCACCAGCTTATCCCTTGGTATTTCCACCGTTATATTTTTTAGATTATGGGCGCGGGCGCCCTTTATCTTAATAGTATTCTCCATATTTCCCTCATTACTGATAAATTTATTGGCTGATTTTCTTCTCAGCCCTTTTTCTTGACAGGCAGACTGCCTTCCAATTCCAAAATCATATCCCGCAGCTCTGCTGCCCGCTCGAATTCCAGCGCCCTTGAGGCCTGCTGCATTTCTCGAAGCAGTCCCTTCAGAACCTGCTCCCTTTCCTTCTTTGTCAGCTTCTTTTTCTTTTTGCCGTCCTCGCCATAGCTTGCCGCGGTTTCCGCCACCAATGTGGTTTCTATCAGCGGTTTTATTGGCTTCACTATGGTTTTCGGAACAATGCCATGCTCTGTATTGTATTTCTCCTGCACATTTCGCCTGCGCCGTGTCTCATCCATAGCCCTCCGCATGGAGTCCGTGATATTATCCGCATACATTATGACATGGCCGTTGGCGTTCCTTGCGGCGCGGCCTATGGTCTGAATCAGGGAGGTATCGGATCTGAGGAAGCCCTCCTTGTCGGCATCCAATATGGCAATCAGAGATACCTCCGGCATATCCAGCCCCTCACGAAGGAGGTTTATTCCCACCAGTACGTCAAATTCTCCGGCCCGCAGGTCGTGAATGATTTCCGCCCGTTCCATTGTGGCTATATCCGAATGGAGGTAGCGTACCCGAATCCCTGCCTCCTTGAGATAATCCGTCAGATTCTCGGCCATCTTCTTTGTGAGGGTAGTAACCAATACCCTCTCATTAGCCGCCGTTCTGAGCTTGATTTCCGCCAGAAGGTCATCTATCTGTCCCTCAAGTGGACGTACCTCCACCTCAGGATCCAGCAATCCCGTAGGACGTATAATCTGCTGGGTCACCTGCTGGGCTTTGGACAGCTCATACTTCGCGGGGGTTGCCGAAACATATACAATCTGGTTGATGCGTTCCGCGAATTCCTCAAAGGTAAGGGGCCTATTGTCGAAGGCAGAGGGCAGCCGAAAGCCGTTATCCACCAACGAAACCTTCCTTGACCTGTCACCCGCGTACATGGCGTGGAGCTGGGGCAGAGTCACATGGGACTCATCTACCACTATCAGGAAGTCCTCGGGGAAATAGTCAAGGAGCGTATATGGAGCGTCCCCCGGCTTCCTATGTGTCAAATGTCTGGAGTAGTTCTCTATACCCGAACAGTACCCCATTTCCTCCATCATTTCCAAATCGTAGTTGGTTCTCTGTTCTATCCTCTGTGCCTCCAGCAGCTTTCCCTCTGACTTGAAGTAAGCTATCTGCTCCTCCAGTTCGCTTCGGATTCCCTCCATAGCCAGCTTCATATCATC
>DOYB01000137.1 GCA_003518745.1 Selenomonas sp.
GATGTAATGAATCAGCAGCGTGAGGTCATGTACGGCGAACGCAGGAAGATTCTTCTCGGTGAAAACCTGCGTGAAAATATAATGGGCATGATCAAACATATAATCAAGGATGAGATGAACCAGTATGCCAATGAAAAGCTCTATCCCGAAGAATGGACACTGGACGGGCTTATTCAGGACGCGGAACGCATCTATGCTCCACAGGGGCGGTTGAAGAAAGAAGCGCTTGAGGCTTTGAGTCGCGATGAGCTCAAGGAAACTCTGGAGAATCTGGCAGAGGAGAGCTATCGTATGCGCGAACTCATGTTCGGCGAAGAGAATATGCGCGAACTGGAGAAGGTGGTTATGCTCCGCATAGTGGATAACAAGTGGATGGAGCATCTTGACCATATGGATATGCTTAGGGAAGGTATCAATCTCCGGGCATATGGCCAGCGCAATCCTCTTGTGGAATACAAGATAGAAGCTCTTGAAATGTTTGAGGAGATGGAAGGGGCAATCCAGGATCAAATCGCGACACTCATGTACCATGCCGCTATTGTGCTTCCTACCGTTAATCAGGAGGAAGGTGAAGATTCTGAAGAACAGCCCCAGATGACGGAACAGCAGAAGCAGCAGGCGCTGGCAAAGGAAAAATCCCAGCTACAGGATCACCTGAGCATGGCGCGGGCTTCCCACGGAGACAATGTCAGCGCGGCAGAAGCCAAGAAAAAGCCTGTGAAGGAAAATGGCGAAAAAGTGGGCAGGAACGATCCCTGTCCCTGCGGAAGCGGAAAGAAGTACAAGAACTGCTGTGGCAGGAACAAATGAATTGAATTTAAGGAAGTGACAATATGCTTGAAGATATTAAGCCTGAGCTTGTGGCTTTAAGAGACAAGCTGAATGAAATGGGGAATTCACTTTGACGTCGCTCATAAGGAAGAGAAGATAGCGGAGCTGGAGTATAAGATGGGAGAGCCCACCTTCTGGGATGATGCCGAATCCGCCCAGCAGATCAATCAGGAGCTCAACGACATCAAGATCAGCGTGGATAAATTCAAAGAGCTGATGACGAAATTCGAGGATGCGGAAACCCTTTGGGAAATGGGCATGGAGGATAAGGATGAGAGCGTAGAGGCGGATGTTCGGGCCGATATGGCCGATATAGAGGAGGGGCTGGAATCCCTTCGTTTGGAGGTTCTGCTTTCCGGGCCCTATGACGGCAACAACGCGTATCTTGAGCTTCATGCGGGCGCGGGCGGCACAGAGGCTCAGGACTGGACCCAGATGCTTCTCCGCATGTATGGCCGATGGGCTGAACGCCACGGATTTACCGTGGAGACCACGGATCTTCTGCCGGGAGATGAGGCAGGAGTAAAGTCGGTGACGCTTTTCATAAAAGGGCACAACGCGTATGGTTTCCTGAAATCGGAGAAGGGTGTCCATCGTTTGGTACGTATTTCCCCATTCGATTCCAATGCCCGCCGTCATACTTCATTTTCTGCCTGCGATGTTATGCCCGAACTGGATGACGCGGTGGAAGTGGACATAGATATGTCCAAGGTGAGGGTAGATACCTATCGTGCCAGTGGAGCCGGCGGACAGCATATAAATAAAACCTCCTCCGCGGTGCGTATGACCCATGAGCCCACGGGAATAGTAGTGCAGTGCCAGAATGAGCGCTCACAGATACAGAACCGTGAGCAGTGCCTCAAGATGCTCAGGGCAAAGCTCTTCGAATTGGAGCAGGCGAAAAAGGATGCCGAAATCGCCAAGCTTGAGGGCGACCAGCAGAAGATTGAGTGGGGCAGCCAGATTCGCTCCTATGTGTTCCAGCCCTACACCATGGTCAAGGATCATAGGACCAACGAGGAAACAGGCAATGTGCAGGCGGTAATGGACGGGGAATTAGACCCCTTCATACGTTCGTATCTTGCCGCGAAGGCAAATCACGAAATCTAAGATTTTTATTAGGAACAAAAGTTATTTATGAAAAGTTCCTTATTGCGGGGGAGTGCTGATTTTGCGAAAGGTCTTGACTATTTTTCTCATTCTCTTCATAATATTAGGCGTGTTTGTGGAGCTTGTCATACCTCAGCTAGCTGAGGGGACGATTCAGAAGGAGATTATGAAGAAAACGGCATCCAATGATGTGCAGATATCCCTTAGCTCCACTCCCAACGCATTGATCTGTCTAGGAAGTGTAGATAATGTGCAAGGCGTGCTGCATAACGGAAAAATCGGTGACATGCCCGTTTCTCAGTTGACACTGGATGGGGAAGGTGTACGACTGGATCTTCCCAAGCTGCTTTCGGACAACAAGCTAGTTCTGAAGTCGGCAAAGAAGCTTGAGCTTCAGGGAATTGTCACTGAGGATGATTTAAGGGCACTGCTTGCCCGTAAGGTTGAGGAACTGGAAAATTTGGAGGTCAAGATGACGCCTGAAGAGGTCAGGGCCTCTGCTAACCTGAAGATCATGGGGCGTAACGCGGATGTTGACATGACAGGTGTGCTGCTGGTTGACAAGGGGGAACTCTATTTCCGTATGAGCAAGCTGAATATAAGAAATGCGTTGTTTCGTCATATAGAGATGGACAATTATTTTGGAGATATTCAGATTACGAAGCCGGATACACTCCCACTTGGTTTTAGATTTGAAGAAGTAACGATGCAGGATGGAAAGACCTTAGTAAAGGCAGTCCGTCCCGGAGATTGAGCAGGGTACTATCATAATGAAAGAATTTCAATATAATCGAGTCTTGCTTTTTGTGATATTCATAGGGCTTTTGGCATCTTTGGCCATCAGCCTTCAGCGTCATGAGGTGGAGAGCCGCAATATGCAGGTGGATCTTGCCATCGACTATGAGGGCCTTGTGGAGCTGGCAGAGAGGGAGGGCCTGCCCAGAGAGCAGGTTCTGCGCGAGGCAAAGGAAGCCGGCATTACATCGCTGGCTGTTTATGAGACAACCTTCAAAAAGCTGAATGTGAACGGCAAGGCCACAGCGGTTTCAGGCGGTGAGCTCCAAGCGGCCTATCATAATGGGACCATGACGGATCCGGCGTGGCGTGAGCTTGTGGCCTCCGGTATGATTTCCGGAAGCGAGGTCTATGTGACGGGGCATCATCCTCAGACCTTTAAAGAGGTTAAGGAGGATCTGTTTCGTCGTCTTGGTAAGGACCGTGTCCGTGTAATGACGGTTGGAACGGAGGAGGTTCTGGCAGTCAAGGCCCATTACGAGTCCTTCGTGAAAATGAATCTGGGGATGCCAACGGACGAGATGCAGCTGGTCAATGAGGCCGGCTTTTTCGTGTTGGCTCGTCCCAGCAATTACCATGCATGTACCCCGGAGGATGTAAATTCGGTATTTAAGCGGATGGAAGGCATCAAGATTTCTGAGGTGGTATTCTCCGGCTCGGAGATTCTCGGTACGCCTAAATCCCTTCAGGCAACAATAGATAATCTGAAGGATAGGGATCTTACCGTAGGCTTTATCGAGAATGTGACCCAGCTCCAGTTCTATAAACAGTCAGGTATGGAGGAAATTCCCAAGGGAATAGGTTATGACCACATAGCAAGGCTGTATACCATACCAAAGGATGAACAGCCAAAGCTTAAGATTTCCACGGCTGTTGAACGATGGGCAAATACGGATCAAGAGCGCAATATCCGCATTGATCTTCTTCGTATATATGAGCAGCCGGCTCCCGGTTTGAGCCTTATGGAAACAAATATGAAGTATATCAGGGATACCAAGGAGCTTCTGGCAAAGAAGGGATATACCTTTGGCCCTGCCGGTACATACGAGAAGTTCTATCCATCTAAATATTTGCGGGCGCTTGTCATGCTTGGCGTCGCGGCAGCGGCAGTGCTTTATCTGTCCTTGGTGGTACCATGGCTTAATGCCAGACCTAAATACCAGTATATACTCCTTGCTGTCTGCGGTCTCATGGCCGCGGTTCCGGTACTCATGGGAAGCGGAAGCAAGCTGCGGGTGTTGGCTGCCTTTGCAAGTGCTAATCTCTTTCCCTCTATTGCTATGATATGGCAGCTTGACAGGATAAGGAGCATGGGGCAAAAAACAGCTATGGCTTTGCCTAAACTGATGGCAACCGCGGCAATCGCGCTGTTCATGACCGGAGCACTTTCCATGATTGGCGCGGCGTATCTTTCCGGTTCGCTTTCTGACGTGGAATATTTCCTTGAATTCAACATATTCAGGGGAATCAAGCTCACCTTCGTATTGCCTTTGGTTCTTGTAGCCATTGCCTTCCTGCAGCGGTTCGACATTTTTGACGGACAGATGGATGATACAAAGGGCTTCGTAGCTCAGATGAAGAAAATCCTGGATATGCCGGTGAAAATCAAGACCTTCTTGGGCATGCTGCTTGTCCTGGGGGCAGGCGTGGTATTTATTGCCAGAAGCGGGCACACCTCCGGCATGCCGGTTTCTAATCTCGAAATCCAGTTCAGAGCCTTCTTGGAACAGGCATTTTACGCGCGTCCGCGTTCAAAGGAGCTTTTGATTGGCCATCCGGCCTTTATGCTTGCCGCTATGGCATGGCATAGGAAATGGCCGACTATGGTATTTTTCCTGTTGGTGATTGTAGCTACCATAGGACAGGGCTCTATGGTGGAGACCTTTGCCCACATGAGAACTCCCGTGTATATGTCGCTGGTGCGGGGCATTGGCGGTATGGGCCTGGGAGCTGTGGTAGGCATAATCGGAATGGTGTTGATACAGCTGTGGCAAGGATTGTTTTCTAAAATAAAGGAGCGTAGCGAAAGACCATGAGCAGGATTGTGGTTTCCGGATATTACGGCTCGAAGAATGCTGGCGATGAGGCTATGCTCGTGGCCATGATCGAGGTATTGTCCGACTTAGACCCACAACTGAATATCACGGTGATTTCAGCCAACCCGGAGGATACAAAGAGCCGGCATGGAGTAGATGCCGTTTCCTGGCTGGATATTCCTGCCATACTGAAGGCGCTGCATTCAGCGGATCTTCTGATTAGTGGCGGCGGCAGCCTGCTGCAGAACGTAACCAGCAGGAGGAGTCTGTACTATTATCTCGGCATCATATCCATGGCGCGGCTCCTTGGCCGTCCTGTGATGCTTTATGCTCAAGGGATAGGACCTATTTATGGTTCGTTTGCCCGTAAGGTCATGAATTGGATAGGGAACCATGTGAACATGATTACCGTGAGGGACAAGGGTTCGCTGGAGGAACTGTCCGACTTGGGAATCAATCGTCCCCATATCGAGTGTACCGCGGATCCTGTGCTTGGCATTCATAGAGTCGGTACGGAGCGTGGCCGCGAGATACTGAAGGAATTCAACGCGGATGGCGCAAAGCCGGCAGTTGGACTGGCTGTGCGTGAGTGGCGGGGATGGAAGCGATACAAAGAGGTTCTTGCCAAATGTGTGGATCGTATTGTCCGTGAGCTGGATGCCAGAGTGGTATTCCTGCCTATGCAGTATCCCGAGGATGTACGGGCGGCTGAATCCATTGCTGCCATGGCGGAAGAACCCTGTACCGTATTGCCAGAGGAATATACTACCGGGGAATTGATGTCTCTGGTGGGAAACATGGACCTTATGCTCTGCATACGTTTACATGCTTTGATTTTCGCGGGTGTGATGGAAGTTCCGATGGTTGGTATTTCCTACGATCCCAAAATTGATAGATACCTAAGCTCCATCGGTGAGCTTCCGGCCGGTGAGCTGTCTAGTATAACCGAGGATAGCCTTATGGTTGCCTTGAAACGCAGATGGGATGAAAGAAAAACCGTCAGCGGCAGGAACCCTCAGCTTATGGGTGAACTGCGCAGACTCGCTTCCCGCAATGCGGAGCTTGCTCTGGAGCTTGCTCAAAGGCATAAGCTGCGGTGATGAAGGGGCACGTTCGTTTCATAAACTTGTAGATGATGGCAAATTGGCCTTCCCCTTGAGGGGAAGGTGCCCCGAAGGGGCGGATGAGGTGGCCGCACGCATGATTCACCTAACACCTCATCCACCGCTAACGCGGTCCCCCTTCCCCTCAAGGGGAAGGCTTTTACTTCGTGTCACTCCGTAACATAGATTCCTATTTATGAAACGAACGTGGATGAAGGGGCTTTTACTCTTGTACGGTTTAGGAATTTTATTTACGGTACACGCTTGGAAGACCCGGAAGGATGGAAATGCATGATACATATGAGGGATATTTCGAAAATATATGATAACGGCGTTCTCGCGCTGGATCATGTAAGTATAGATATCGGTAAGGGGGAGTTCGTCTTTATAGTTGGGGCCAGTGGCGCGGGTAAGTCCACCTTCATAAAGCTGCTGTTTCGCGAGGAACTGCCAACAGCCGGTGATTTGGAGGTCAATGGTCACGACGTGGTGAGGATGCAGCGCAAAGAGGTGCCTTATTTGAGAAGGGGGCTGGGGGTAATATTTCAGGATTACAGGCTTCTTCCGGATAAGACCGTCTTTGAGAATGTGGCCTTTGCCATGCAGGTAATAGAAGCCCCCAGACGTCTCATGCAGCGCAGCGTGAACGCTGTGCTGGATATCGTGGGACTTCGCGACAAGTACAAGAACTTTCCGTCACAGCTTTCCGGCGGTGAGCAGCAGCGCGTTGCTATTGCCAGGGCGATCGTCAATGACCCTGCCATTGTTATAGCGGACGAGCCAACGGGAAATCTGGACCCTGAAACAAGCTGGGACATAATGGATATTTTCCAGAGAATAAACGCGGCAGGTACGACAATAGTTATGGCGACGCATGACAAGGCAATCGTGGATGGTATGCAGCGAAGGGTCGTTGCCATAGAGGATGGCCATATAGTAAGGGATGAGGCCCAGGGGGTATACGGATATGAAGTTTAGGACTTTAGAGTACTTTATCCGTGAGGTGATAATCTCCCTAAAGCGCAACAACTGGATGTCCTTTGCTTCCATAGGAACCGTGGCGGTATCTCTTTTCGTGCTGGGAGTTTTCCTGCTCTTGGTGCTCAATATGAACCGTATGGCATCTACACTTGAGTCACAGGTGCAGATAGCGGTGTATCTTGAGGATAATTTATCCGGAAAGGAAAAGGACAGGCTGGAGGAAGTACTCAAAGACATGTCGGGAATACAGTCCGTCAAATATGTGGATAAGGAAGAGGCGCTGGTTAAACTCAAGGAACGTCTGGGTGAGCAGCAGTATCTTCTGAATGCCATGGAGGATGGGGAAAATCCCCTGCCTGATGCCTTTGAGGTTACGGTGAAGCTGCCTGAGCTGGTGCAGACCGCGGCTGCGTCGATACAGGAAATGGATGGAGTCGCTGAGGCGAAATACGGTCAGGACGTGGTGGAGCACCTCTTTGACATTACAAGGCTCGTGCGTATTTTCGGGCTTTTGCTTATGGTACTGTTGAC